>JBBPYG010000064.1:0-5714 GCA_038200085.1 Candidatus Limnocylindria bacterium
GCCCGCGGGGCTCATCTCGCGCGACGAGCCGATCGCGAAGCGGTCCCCCGCGATGAGGAACGTCTCGCCGCGGTGGACTCGCTCTCGAAAGTCGGGCATCAGGAAGCGGAACGAGCCTGCCTTCCAGCGCTCGTCAAGCGCGTCCAGGCTCTCGGAGACGCAATCGCGAGCGGGCGTGATCTGATCCGTGTCGATCGCGTCGAGCTTCGTGCCCGGGCGCCGCCCGGACTTGTCCCAGAAGATCAGCGCGCGACCGCGGATCGTGGCGGTCGCGCCGGTCCCCGCGTCGGCGTCGCGGGGCGCGGGGATGTCGCCGTGGGTCTTGCCCGGGCGGAGTCGCGCGGGCTCGATACACTGCGCGGTCCTCTCGCCGCCTTCGTCCGCCATACCGACGACTCTAGTCCGCCAGGGCCTCGAGGTCGGCGTCCGTGAGCAAACGGTCGGACGCCTTCGCCGCGGCCATCACGCGTTCCACCCGCTCCCGCGTCGCCTCGTGTCCGTGCTGCTCGAGCCAGAAGATGACGTTCGATTCGCCGCTCATCGGCCCGACCTCGATGCGCTGCTCGCGGCCGACCATCGACGCGGGCACCGCGCTGTACACGAGATCCGCGAGCGCGCGGTCCCCGCTGCGCAGCGCCTTCACGACCGCCGCCGCGTGCACCCCGGTCCCCGTGCGGAACGCGTCGCTGCCGAGTGCGGGGTAGTTCGGCGGTATCGGCGCGCCGCAATGCTCGGCGACCAGAGACACATATTCGACCAGCGGCGTGAGGTCGCGGTCGATGAGCCGCCAGAGCTGCAGGTTCACGAGCAGCTGGTCCATCGACGTGTTGCCGACGCGCTCGCCGATGCCGAGCGCGCAGCCGTGGACGCGATCGGCGATGGCCGTCGCAGTCAGCGCGTTGATAGTGCCGAGGCCGCGGTCGTTGTGCCCGTGGTAGTCGATCTTCACCGGCCGCCCCCGGACGACCTCGTCGCGGATGAACGTCAGCAGGTTGCGGACGCCTTCGGGCGTGGCGTGCCCGCAGGTGTCGGAGGCGCAGATCCGCGCCGCGCCGCAGCCGATCGCGGAGTCGTAGAGCGCGATCAGCGTCTCGGGGTCCGCCCGGGTCGTGTCCTCGGTCACGAACATCACGGGCAGCCCGTTCGCGGTCGCAAGCGAGACGGATTCTTCGACGTTGCGCCGCATCGTGTCGAGCGACCAGCTCTCGGCGACGCGGCGGATCGGGCTCGAGCCGATGAACGCGCACGTTTCGATCGCGACCCCCGCTTCCACGGAGGCTTCGATGGCGCCGCGCACATCCGCCGGGTGCGTCCGCACCGCGCAGTTCGGGGTGAGCCGCAGATTCACGGTCTCCTTCGCGAGCACCACGATCGTGGCGCGCGCCTGCGGTGAGGCTCCCGGAAGCCCGATGTCCGCGCTCTCGATCCCGAGCGCGTCCATCAGCCGCAGCAGCCTGATCTTCACCTCGAGCGGCGGGTTGCGCACGGACGGCCCCTGCAACCCGTCGCGCAGCGTCTCGTCGTCGAGCTCGACCGCGCGATAGTCGGCGGCGACCGCCCTGCCGTCGCGGTTCCAGTCGTAGATGAGCCGATCGACCTCGGACGCCATCTCGCGCCGCTGTGCTAGGCGCGAGTGCCGTCGGGCAGAGGGGCGTCCTCGGCGTACACGTGGCGCAGCGTGTCCTCCGGCCGCGGGTCGGGGGCCGCCTCGGCGGCGTCGATCGCGCGTTCGATGTCCACCGCGATCTCGGCGCGCATGGACGCGAGCTCGGTCTCGGGCACGCCCTGCCCGCGCAGGTACGCAGCGCACTTGTCGATGGGGTCCTTCGCGAGCCACTCGCGGAGGGTGTCCTTCGAACGGTAGCGGCTGTCGTCGTCGTCGGAGGAATGGGGCTGGTAGCGGTAGCACTTGACCTCGACCAGGCTCGGGCCATCGCCGCCGCGCGCGCGGTCGGCTGCGGCGCGGACCTTCTCGTACACGTCCAGCACATCGGTCCCGTCCGCGACCGCTCCCGGCATGGCGTACGCGGCCGCACGATCCGCGACGTTCGCGACCGCCATCTGCTTGGACTGCGGCGTCGAGATCGCGAAGAGGTTGTTCTCGATGACGAAGACCACGGGAAGTTTCCGGACCGAGGCGAAGTTCATCGCCTCGTGGAAGTCGCCGGGGCTCGTCGCTCCTTCACCGCCGAAGGTGAACACGATGCGGTCCTCGCGCTTGATCTTTGCCGCCAGCGCGAGGCCCACGGCGTGCGGGAACTGGGTCGCGATGCAGACGGAGCCGGTGAGGATGTTCGCGCGCGGGTCGCTGAACTGGTTCACGATCTGGCGGCCCGCGGAGTTGGGGTCGGTCGCCTTCGCGAACACGCCGAGGAACTGATCCTCGGCGGTCTGGCCGAGCACGAGCGCGACCCCCACATCGCGGTAATACGGGGCGACCCAGTCGACGCCTTTCCGGATGCACCACGCAGCCCCGACCTGGGCGGCCTCGTGGCCATCGGCGACGCCAACGAACGCCGCCCGCCCCATCCGGTTCAGCTGCATCATCCGCTCGCCGAGCATCCGCGTGAGCAGCATCGCCCGGTATATCCCCTTGACGTCCTTGAGGCCGATGCCGAGCGCCTCGTGGCGGGGCGGCGCTTCTTTGGTCATACGGGCGTTGGTCCGGACTGCCACCAGGACGCTCATGGTAGTCACGCCGGTCGCGGACAGCCGGGCGCGACCCGGTCGCCTATGGCACCATCGGCGCACGGCGATGAGGCTCGCCGCACCCGAACCGCCGCTCCGCGGCTGATGGCCTCTACCACGAAATGAGTCGGTGGTAGGGCCTTTTTCGCGCCCGCCGCCGCGGGAGGTGCGCGTGGACACGCTTCTCGTCGCCACGATCCTCGGGTTCTGCATCCTCGTCGCGTCGATGATCAGCGTGGAGATCGGCATCTCGGTCGCCATCATCGAGATCGCCTTCGGCGTCCTGGCGGGAAACGCCTTCGGCCTCGCGACGACGCCATGGATCGACTTCCTCGCGAGCTTCGCCGGCATCGTACTGACGTTCCTAGCGGGCGCCGAAGTCGACCCCTCGCTGATGCGCCAGAAATTCAAAGAGTCGGCGCTCATCGGCGGGCTCTCGTTCCTGCTTCCGTTCGTCGGTGCGGGGCTCTTCGCGTACTTCGTGGCGGGATGGGATATGCGTCAGGCCGAGATCGCCGGCGTGGCGCTGTCGACCACGTCGCTCGCGGTCGTGTACGCGGTGCTCGTGGAGACCGGCCTCACGAACACGGAGATCGGCAAGATCATCATGGCCGCGACCTTCGTCACCGACTTCGGCACCGCGCTCGCTCTCTCCCTGTTGTTCATCACGCCCACGCCGTTCCTGGCGCTTTTCATCGCCGTCTCGATCGCGGCGATCGTCGGCATGCTCCTGCTCCAACGTTGGTTCTTCGCGCGGTACGGCGACCGGGTCATCGAGCCGGAGATCAAGGGCGCGTTCTTCGTGCTCTTCCTGCTCATGTGGACCGCCGACCTCGCGAAGAGCCATGCCGTTCTCCCGGCGTTCCTCCTCGGCCTCGCCGTCGCGCGCGTCTTCCAGCAGCACCCGGAGCAGCATCGCCGCTTCCGGGTCGTCGCGTTCTCGCTCCTGACGCCCTTCTTCTTCTTCAAGGGCGGTCTGAACGTCAGCATCAGCGCTTTGGCAGGCAGCGTGCCGCTGCTCGTGGGCTTCTTCGTCGTGAAGATCGGCCTCAAGTTCATCGGGGTGTTCCCGGTGGCCCTGCGGTACGTGCGACCCCACGCCACGTACACGACGCTGCTCATGAGCACGGGTCTCACTTTCGGGACGATCTCGTCCCTCTACGGCCTGAACGCCGGCATCATCGACCGCACGCAGTTCTCGATCCTGGTCACCATCGTGATCCTGTCCGCAACGATCCCGACAGCGTTCGCGCAGCGCTTCTTCTCGCCGCCCGCGCACGAGCTGACGCCGGACGACGTCATCGCGGTGGAGGACGAGGAGTTCGGGTACCGGCGAGCGCGCGGCGCGATCCCCCTGCCGGAACATGCTGGCGACGACGAGTAGGCACCGCCGGCCGGGAGGTCCGACCAACCCCGGGTCACGATCGCATGGCGCACGGGAAGCTGGCCGACGCCAACACCTCGCGGTCGAGCGCAGAGGAGCCCATGCGCGGCACCGTGCGCGACCGCGGGCTCAGGCGTGCTTCGTCGCCCGATCGCCAGCCAGCTCGGCCTGGTCGCCGAGGACGCGACCCACGAGCAATCGCGCCGTTCCTCCCTGGATGATCAGCGTGAGCAGCACGATCCCGAAGCTGATCTCCTGGAGGAGCACGCGCTCGGGAACGCTCGGCGGGATCGACAGTGCGGCGGCGAGAGCGACGGCGCCGCGCAGACCCGACCAGAACAGGACGTGCGACCAGCCGGCCGGGGAGCTCCGGCCCCTGCGCAGCCGGAGCAGCGCGAGCGGCACGTAGACGATGCTCGCGCGGGCGGCGACGACCGCGAGGGTCCCGGCGACGATGCCGACGAGCGCTCCGCGCAGCGCCGGGATGTCGATCGCGAAGCCGATCAGCAGGAACGTGACGGAGGTGAGCGCGAACGCGAGCGTGCCCCAGAACACGTCGAAATCGCGGACAATGGGGGCGCCGGGCGCGTCGCGGCGCACGAAGACGCCGAGGGTGGTCCCACTCACGACCGTCGCGAGGATGCCGGAGAGGCCGAAGTGCGCGGCGATCTCGTACGTCCCGTACGCCAGGACGAGCGAGCTCATCAACTGGATCGCGGAGTGCTCGGTCCTGCGGATCAGCTGCGCCGCCAGGTACCCGCCGACAAGTCCAGCCGCCACGCTCACCGTGATCGTGATCGCGAACAGACCGACGGCGTCGCCGAACGTGAGATCGCCCGCGACGGCGCGCAGCGCCAGCGCGAAGAGCACCAGCCCGGTGCCGTCGTTGAGGAGGCTTTCGCCCTCGACGAGCGTGCGCAGCCGGACGGGGACGTCGAGTCGCCGCAGCGCCGCGATCACCGCGACGGGATCGGTCGCCGCGGTGATCGCCCCCACGATGAATGCCAGGGGGAACGGCAGCCCGAGCACGGCGTGGAGTGCCAGCGCGACCACGCCGGCCGAGAGGAGGACCCCCGGGATCGCCAGCGCGACGAGCGCGGCCAGGACCCTACGGATGTCCCGCCACTCGAGCGCGTACGCCGCCTCGAAGACGAGCCCTGGCACCAGCACGAGAAGAACGAGGTCAGCGGAGATCGCGAGCCGAACGGTCGGGAACAGGATCGCTCCGCCGAGCCCGACGAGCACGAGGGCGATCGACTCCGGCAAGGGGCTGCGGTGAGTGAACGCGGCGACGACCGTCGCCACAAGCACGAGCGCCGTGACGACCTGAGCGGCGGCGACGAGATCGGTCGTCATCGCGCGGGGTCGCTGCCGGGAAGTCGGGGCATGTGCGTTCTCCTGCCGACCAGTCTTCCCGGCACACCCTGAGATCGCGGGCAGTCTACGTGGCGTCGGGTGCGACCGGCCGGCGCGACCTCGATCGCCGCGGACTCGGTCAACGTCGGCGAGTAGCTGCCGCGGCGACTAACGAGCGGCGCGGTCCACTGTGCGGAACACGGCAGCGAGGGCGAGGAGCCACGCGCCGAGCGCCGCATGCGAGATCGCGAAGTAGGGTTGCTCGGCGACGATGGCGATGCTCGCC
>JBBPYG010000065.1:0-10764 GCA_038200085.1 Candidatus Limnocylindria bacterium
AGATACTGGTCAGCTGCGAGACCGTCGCGGGAACGCGTTTCACCGGAGCCGACGAAAGGTCCGTCGAGCTTCGGGGCATCAGCGACGCCGTGGAGGTCGCGAGAGTCGACTGGCGCTGACCGGGATGCACGTCCGTCATGTAATCGAAAGCGTGTGCGGTGACGATGGACCTGTGAAGACCTTCAACTCCGTCGAGGACCTCGTGTACCGCGTCGGGTTCGACGGCAACAGCCTGAATATCGCTGACGCGGCCGGGGAAGGCTGTGCGGTGCGGATACCGCCGGAACGCCGAGCCGCCGTCCGTGCCGCGCTCGACGCCGTCACCGCCGAGGCCGTGCTCGATGCTTCCGTCGTGCAGGAGCACGTATCGGCGAGGCTGTTCTCAGGTGACCTGCGCGTCTACGCCGCGGACGGCCATGTCAACATCCAGATACTCGACTCAGAGCGCGACCTCGCGAACTACGTTCGCCTCACGCCGGCCGATGCGAAGGCCCTTGCGGCGGAGGTCGCGCGATCGGCGGAGGCGCCGGCCATGTACTCCCTGGGTATCGCCTCCTAGGGCGCGGCCCCGCGCGTCAGGGCAGGCGGTTGAACCAGAACAGCGAGAGCGCGCCGGCCACTATCGACACCATCGCCGCCGCGGCCGTGAACAGCGCGGTGATCTCCGTCTTTTCCTGGCGGAACACCAACTGCGTCACGAGGTTCTCGTAGACGCGCCGCAGGTCCTGTTCGTTGGAGGCATTGAAGTAATCCGCGTCCGTCAGCTGCGCGATCTGTTTGAGCGTCGCTTCGTCGAGGCGTGTCCGGATCGAGCGCCCCTGGATACGCAGGATCGTCCCCTCGGGGCTGCCCAGACCGATCGTGTACACGCGGATGCCGCGGTTAATCGCCTCGTCGATGATCGCCATCGGGGGCGGGAACTGGTTGTTCTGGCCATCCGACAGCAGCACGATCGTCGCTGGAGCGCCTCGCGTGCCCTTCGGAAGCGGTGAAGGCGACGGGCTGGCACCGGCGCCCTCGTTCAGGCGCGTCATGGCTTGCACGCTCGGAGGCACCTCCTCGGAGTCCTCGAAGATCGCGTCGAGGGAGGTCAGGATCCCCTTGCCGATCGCGGTCGCCCGCTGCGGCCGGAGGCGGCCGATCGCAGCGATCACCAGGTCCTTGTCCCTTGAGGGGGATTGCACGACCGAGGCGTCGCCGGAGAACGACACGACGCCGATCTTCAGGTCGGCGCTCTGCTTCTCCACGAACAGCTTCGCAGCTTCCTTCGCGGCCTCCATCCGGTTCGGCTTGAGGTCATCGGCCTGCATGCTCCCGGACACGTCGAGCGCGAGGATCACGGTGCCCTCCTGCGCCGGGACGGTCACCACAGACACCGGGCGCGCGAGCGCGAGCCCCATGAAGCCGAGCGCCAGAAGGAAAAGCGCAGGCGGGATATGGCGGCGGACCCCCGGTCCTCGCCCGAGCGCCTCCTTCACCAGCGAGAGGCTCGCGTAGCGCAGCGCGTAGCGCTGCCGTCGACGCTGCGCGAGGACGTACAAGAGCGCGAGGATCGGGACAACGAGGAGGAGCCATAGGCTCGCCGGCCAAAGAAAGCCCACGGCTCAGCCGGCCACCGCGCGCTGCGTCCGGCGGCGCTTGCGCTCGACGGCGAAACGCAGGATCGACGGCACGAGGTCCTCCTCGGTCGAAAGGACGAGCACGTCGACCGCCGCGCGCCTGAACGTGGCGGCGAGCGCCTCCTCGCGGCGTCGGACGACTTGAGCGAACCGCTCGCGGAACTTGCGGTCGTGCGTGTCGATGTGCACATGCTCGCCGGTCTCGGCGTCCGTCATCACCACCAGGCCGATGTCCGGCAGCTCTCGCTCGCGCGGGTCCACCAGGCGGACCGCGAGCACTTCGTGACGCCGGCAGAGGATCCCGAGCGGGATCTCCCACCCCGGCGTGCTGAAGAAGTCGGACACCAGGAAGACCAGCGAACGCCGCTTGATGCTGCGCACGCCCGCCTCGAGCAGTTGCGCGAGCGCCGTTGGCGGCGCTTCGCGCAGACGCGGCCTCTTCCGCAACTCGTCGATCAGCCGGAGCACCTGCGTCCGGCCGCGCGCCGCGGGGATCGTGCGTTCGACGCGGCCGCCATACAGGATCGCGCCGACGCGGTTGCCGTTCCGCGTCAGCAGGCGCGCGAGGACGCCGACGAAATCGATGAGCCGGTCGCTCTTGAGCGCCGTCGCCGTGCCAAAATCGACCGAGGGCGACAGGTCGAGCAGGAAGTGCGCGGTCACCTCACGATCCTCGAGGTACTCGCGCACGTACGGCGCGTCGAGGCGTGCCGTGACGTTCCAGTCGATCGTGCGGACGTCGTCGCCGTACTCGTACTCGCGAAGATCCGCCAGGTCGAGCCCCTGCCCGCGGAAGAGCGTGCGGTAGTCGCCCTGGAGCAGCCCGTCGAGGCGGCGGATGACCGTCCAGTCGAGCCGCTGGAGGATCCGTTCAGGTGCCGACTGCGACATGTCCCTGCATCGGCGCGAGTGGGACCGGGATGCGCGCGAGCACGCGCTGCACGATGCCATCCGCGGTCATGCCCTCGGACAGCGCCTCGTACGACAGGATCATGCGGTGACGCAGGACGTCGAGCGCCATGTCCTGCACGTCCTGCGCGAGCACGTACGTGCGGCCGCGCATGAACGCCAGCGCGCGGGCTGTCAGGACGAGATTGATCGAGGCGCGCGGACTCGCGCCATAGGTGAGGAACCGGCCGATGTCCTCCACGCCGTACTCGGCCGGCGAGCGCGTCGCGGAGACGACGCGGACGATGTATTCGATGAGCACCGGGTCCACGAACACGCGGTCGACCTCGTGCTGAAGGGCCATGAGCTGCTGCGTGCTCATCACGGGCATGATCGCGCCGAGCCGGCCCGTCATGCGCTCGACGATGACGAACTCGTCCATCTCCGTCGGGTAGCTGACCAGCACCTTCATCATGAATCGATCGACCTGCGCCTCCGGCAGCGCGTACGTGCCCTCCGTCTCGATGGGGTTCTGCGTGGCCATGACCAGGAACGGATCCGGCACGCGGTGCGTCTCGCGGCCGATCGTCACCTGGCGCTCCTGCATCACCTCGAGCAGCGCGCTCTGCACCTTCGCCGGCGCGCGGTTGATCTCATCCGCCAACAGCAGATTCGTGAAGACCGGACCCAGCGACGTCTGGAAGTCGCCGTTCTTCTGGTTGTAGATGCGAGTGCCGACGAGGTCCGCGGGGACGAGGTCAGGGGTGAACTGGATCCGCCGGAACTCTCCGCTGATGGCGGCGGCGACGGTCTTGATCGAGAGCGTCTTGGCGAGCCCCGGCACCCCTTCCACCAGGAGATGGCCGCGGGCCAGCAGCGCCACGACGAGCCTCTCGAGGAGCTGGTCCTGGCCGACGATCACCTTCTTGACCTCGAACAGCAGCCGCTCCATCGAAATGGGCGGATGCCCGGCGGTGTCGGGTGTCTGGCTCACGTGCTCCTCTACCGCCGCTCGCTAATCAGGTGGCGTGCCGGCCGCGCCACCGGCGACGTCGATCGTCACGGCGAAGCCGATGCCGGAGAACTGCGCGGCCCCGCCCGGGTTCAGGATCCCAGCGACGATGCCCACGACCTCGCCGTCGCTGTTGACGAGGGGACCGCCTGAATTGCCGGGGTTGACCGCGGCGTCGAACTGGATCAGCCCGGTGAGCGGCTTCGCGAGTTCGGGCGGATGGACGGTGCGGTCGAGTCCGGACACCACGCCGGAACTGAGGGACCGGACGAGCCCGAAGGGGTTCCCGATCACGTACGCGTCGTCGCCGATGCGAACCGAGCCCGGGTTGCCGAGGGTCGCGGGAACGACCTTGGCCGGCGGTGCCAGAGTCCGCAGGAGCGCGATGTCGTTGTCCGCCAGCGACGCCGCGATCTCGGCTCTGGAAACGGTCCCGTCGGCGAAGGTGACCTGGATCTCACGCGCGTCCCTCACGACGTGCAGGCTGGTCAGGATCTCGGCCTGGTCGTCGAAGACGACGCCCGATCCGCTCCCCCCGTCTCCCGTCGCGGTCTTCACGACGATCTGCACCACCGATGGCGCCACCTTGTCGTAGATGAGCGACGCGGGCGAGGGCGACGACGTCGGCAGCGGCACTCCCGAGTTCACCGGCCGCTGACGGCTGCCATCGGCCACGAACAGGAGCGCCAGTACGGCCACCAGCGCCGCGGCCGCGGCGGCGGACGCGCGCCGGCCAGCGAGACGCGAGAAGCGTCCGGCCGGGGGCGCTGGTGGGGGCGCGTCGGCAGCGGACAGGGCTCGGCGCCCGCGGGCGAACGTGCCGTAGGGGCGGTCCGACCGTGAGGGGATCATGCCGCTCCAGTATGTTCCGTACGCTGGCGACCCTGGCCCTGCCGCGGCGCGCACAAAAAAGCCGCGGCCCTGTCTCCGGCGGCTATGCCGCGCGGGCATTTCAGGCTGACGCGGGCCGAGCCCTCAGCAGCTCGAGGAACCGCGGGCCGTAGCGCTCGAGCTTCGCCGGCCCGACTCCGGACAGCGCCAGCAGCGCGGCCGACGTCGCCGGCACCCGCTCCGCCATCTGGCGGAGGACCGCGTCGCTGAACACGATGTACGCGGGCACGCCCTCCTCGTCGGCGATCCGCCTGCGCAGCTGGCGGAGCCGCTCGAACAGCTCCGCGTCGCCCACCTCGGGCCCCTCGATGTCGCGGGACCCGCGCTGGCCGTCCCGGCCGGCCGTCCGGCGTTCGTGCGCCGACGCGGCCGGCGCGACGGCAAGAAGATCCCCGAGCGTGCGGTTGCGGCAGCGGTCGCAAGCGGACCCGCAGGCGCCGATCGTTTCGCCGAAGTGGGCGGCGAGCGCCTGGTGGCGGCAACGACCGCTCTCGGTGAGACGGAACAGCTCGATCGTCCGCTCGCGCGTATCGGTACGCAGCTCGGCGTCCGCGATCTCGCCGAGGAACCGGTCGTACGCCATCACGTCGGCCCATGAGTACATCAGGACGCACTCGCTCGGCAGCCCGTCGCGCCCGGCGCGGCCGATCTCCTGGTACCAGCCCTCCATGCTGCGCGGCATGTCGCGGTGAACGACGAAGCGAACGTTGCTCTTGTCGATGCCCATACCGAACGCCACCGTCGCCACGATGACGTCGGCCTCGTCGCGCGCGAACGCGTTCTGGTTCCGCGTGCGCTCCTCGTCCGATAGACCGGCGTGGTACGGCAGCGCGCCGATCCCCTGTCCGCGGAGCCACGCCGCGAGGTCGTCCACCGCCCTGCGGGAGAGGCAGTACACGATCCCGCTCGTGCCTGCGTGCATCCGGCACAGCGCCAGGATGTCGCCGCGGGTGTTCCGGCCGGCGCCCTTCTTCTGCGTCGTGATGAGCAGGTTGGGGCGGAAGAACGAACCGCGGTATCCGTCGGGCTTGCGCATCCCGAGCTCGCGAACGATGTCGATGAGCACGCGCCGCGTGGCGGTGGCGGTCAGCGCGAGGATCGGCACGTCGCCGAACTGCGCCTTCAGCCCGCGGAGCTGCCGGTAGGCCGGCCGGAAGTCGTGGCCCCACTGGCTGATGCAGTGCGCCTCGTCCACCACGATGAGCCCGATCCCAGACGCCGCGAGCGTCACCCGCAGGGCGCCGTCGAGCGCCTCGGGGGCGAGGTAGAGCAGATCCAACTCGCCGCGACGCAGGGCCGCGAGTCGCCTGCCGCGCTCCTCCCACGCGACCGTGGAGTTCACCACGGCGGCACGGAAGCCAAAGCGCGCAAGGCCGTCGACCTGGTCCTTCATAAGCGAGATGAGCGGCGAGATCACGAGGACGGCCCCGTCGAGGATCTTGGCCGGGATCTGGAACGTGAGGCTCTTCCCCGCCCCGGTCGGCATGACGCCGATGCAGTCACGTCCCGCGAGCACCGCATCCACGATCCGCCGCTGTCCGGGGCGGAACTCGGCGTACCCGAAGGCCTGCTCGAGGACCTCCTGCGGATCCTTGAACCGTCGCGCGGGATCGAGCGCGGGTGCTCCGGTCAAGCCCGCCGCGGGGGGACGGCGCCGGCGGGTGCGATCACCCGCGACGGCGGGCGGACAGGTCCTGCGCCCTCACTCCCTCGGGGCGGCCCGGTACTCCGCGCTCAGGGCGGCATACGTGCGCGCCGCCTCGACGGTCCACCTCTCGTCCTCCGGCTTCGCGTCGCGGACGACCCTCGCCGGGACCCCCAGGACCACCTTGCGCGGACCAACGTGCATGTCCTCCGGAAGTACCGCACCGGCACCGACGATCGTGCCGGTACCTACGCGGTTCCTGCCGACCAGAGCCGCGCCCGAGCCGATGAGCACGTTGTCCTCGACGACGCTCGAATGCACGATCGCGCCGTGGCCGACCGTGACGTTCGCGCCGATGATCGTCGGGCCGCCCTCGTCGGTGTGCACCACGCTGTTGTCCTGCACGTTCGAGCCGGGACCGATCTCGACCCGGTCGGTATCGGCCCGGATCGTCGCGTTGAACCAGACCGACGCTCCCGGTCCGACGGTCACGTCGCCGACGAGGCATGCGGTCGGGGCGATCCAGGCATCCGGGGCCACGGACGGACGCTTGCCCCGGTACTCAAAGAGCGGCACGAGAGGCTTCTCCGTGACCGCGACGATGCGCCATCAGGCGTTGGCGCGCTCGAGCACCGTGGCGATGCCCTGGCCGACGCCGATGCACATCGTCACCAGCGCATACCGGGCGTGCCGGCGGACAAGCTCGAGCGCGGCATTGCCGGCGAGCCTCGCGCCGCTCGCCCCGAGAGGGTGGCCGAGGGCGATCGCGCCGCCGTTCGGGTTCACCCGTTCCGCGTCTCGCCAGTCGAAGCCGATCTCGTCCGCGCACGCGATGACCTGGCTCGCGAACGCCTCATTCAGCTCGACCACGTCGATGTCGCCGATCGCGAGCCCCGCGCGCGAAAGGGCCTTCCGCGAGGCGGGCACGGGCCCGAGACCCATCTCGTCCGGCCGCACGCCCGCGACCGCCGTGCTCACGACGCGCGCGAGGGGCTCGAGCCCGAGCGCGTCCGCCCGCTCGCGCGACGCGACGAGCAGTGCCGCCGCGCCGTCGTTGATCCCGGAGCTGTTGCCCGCGGTCACGGTGCCTCCGTCCCGGAATGCCGGCCGGAGAGCGGCGAGCGCCTCGAGCGATGTGTCGGGACGCGGCTGCTCGTCCGCGTCAACGAGGACGTCGGCGCCCTTGCGCTGCGGCACGGGCGTCGGCGCGATCTCCTGCGCCAGCGTGCCGTTCTCGCGCGCCCGCGAAGCGTTGCGCTGGCTCTGGAGCGCGAAGCGATCCTGGTCCTCTCGGCTGACACAGCAGCGCTCCGCGACGTTCTCGGCCGTCTCGCCGAGCGTCGCCGTGTGGCCATCGGCCACGAGTCGGGGGTGCGGGAAGCGCCACCCGATGGTGCTGTCGGCGGCCGCCGGAGCGCCGCGCGGGTACGCGCTGTCCGGCTTCAGGGTCACGACCGGCGCGCGCGTCATGCTTTCGACGCCGCCGGCGAGGAACAGGTCGCCCTGGCCGCCCCAGATCGCCTGCGCCGCGGCGTTCAGCGCCTGGAGTCCCGAGCCGCACAGCCGATTCACCGTCTGGCCCGGGACGTCGACGGGGAAACCCGCCAGGAGCGCCGCCATCCGCGCCACGTTGCGGTTGTCCTCGCCGGCCTGGTTCGCGCATCCGAGGATGACGTCGCCGATCGCCGCCGGGTCGATGCCTGTTCGCGCCGTCAGCGCGGCAAGGACGTGGGCCGCGAGCGCATCTGGGCGTGCGCCAGCGAGCGCGCCGCCGTAGCGGCCGAACGGCGTCCGGACGTATCCGCAGATGAGCGCCTCGCGCCGCGTGTCCATCGCTACGGACTCCCGACGGTCTGGAGCGGCGCCGACCGGCGCACGACCGCGTGGATGAGCGTCATCGCCACCTCATAACTGTAGGTTGCGTACGATCGGAGGATGCGACTCCGGCTCACCGTCAACGGCGCTGCTCATGAGGTCGATGTGCCGCCGAACGCGACGCTGCTCGACGTCCTGCGCGACGACCTCGCGCTCACGGGAACGCGGTATGGCTGCGGCCGCGGGCAGTGCGGAGCCTGCTACGTCATCGCGGATGGCCGGGCCGTCGCCTCATGCCTGCTCACCGCCGACCAGGCGTCCGGCCATGACGTCACGACGGTCGAGGGCCTGGCCCGAGGTGGCGAGCTGCATCCCGTGCAGGAGGCGTTCGTGGCGGAGGATGCCATGCAATGCGGCTACTGCACCAGCGGGATGATCATGTCCGCGGTCGCTCTGCTCGCGCGCGACCCGGACCCCGACGAGGAAACGATCCGCGACGAGCTGGCGGGGAACCTGTGCCGCTGCGGCGTGTACGGTCGGGCCATCCGCGCGGTGCGGCGGGCGGCGCGGACGGGGCTGACGAGAAGGACCGCGTAAGCGTCGACCCGGGCGGCATGGTCACGGCGTTCTCGGCAGGGTCGAGTTCGGTAAGGGCGTTCGCGCGGCTTCGCGCGGCTGCTCCCGACGAGCGGGACGCGGCGATCGCGACGCCGTCACGCGCCGGCCGGCCTGCGATCTCCCGTGTACACGGCGAATGCCGCGACACATGAGAGGACGGCGAGCGCACCGAAGCCGGCGGCGTAGCTGCGGGTCGTGTCGTAGATCGCGCCCAGGCTCACGGGCGAGATCGCCTGCGTGAGCGTGGTCGCCAGCGTGAGGACGGCGGCGATGCTCGCGATTCGTCTCGGCCCGTAGAGGCCGGCGATGATGGTCGAGCGCACGAGCGTCTCCGCGCCCCGCGCGGCGCCGAAGAGCGCGACGAACGCCAGCACGCCAGCTTCGGACGGCACGAACAGCAGGAGCAGCAGCGCGCCCGCCTGCGAGGCGTAGATCAGGAGCGAAACCCTTCGGGGTGGGAGCCTGCGCTCGAGCGCGGCGAACAGGAGCCGGCCCACGACCTGCGCCGCGCCGATGCCGCCCGTGGCCGCGGCGGCGAACGCGAGCGAATACCCGTGGTCGCCGAGGTACGCGACGAGGTGCACCGGCACGCCGACGCCCAGGGCGTACAGCGAGAAGGCGATCGCGAGCCACTTGAACGTCGGGTGCGCGAGGGCCTCGCGGAACGAGGTACTCGCCTCGGGCGTCGCCTCGGTGGCGCCGGCCGACCCGAGGTGGTCGCCGTCGATCCCGAGTCCCATGTCGGCGGGCCGCCGCCGCAGGAACAGGGCGTGCGGCACGATCGTCAGGACGGCGAGGATCACCGCCAGCGTCACCAGCGCGGCCCTCCAGCCCTGCAGGGAGACCAGCCAGGCGGTAAGAGGGACGAAGACCGCGCTCGCGAAGCCCGCGAGGAGCGTTACCAGCGTCAGCGCGCGCGACCTCCGTCGCCTGAACCACACGATGATGGTCGCGAACGCCGGACCGTAGTTGACGGCCGCGAACGCCAACCCGATACCGACCCAGATCGCGTAGAAGGCGACGAGGTCCCGGACCTGCGACCACGCGACCACGAGAGGCACCGCCACGATCGAGCCCGTGGTCATGAGGAGGCGCGGGCCGTGCTCGTCCAGCCATCGCCCGACGGCGAGCCCGGCGAGACCAGACACAACGAGCATCAGCGACAGCGCGCCGGAGACCTGCGCCCTCGACCAGCCCATCTCGGCGGTCGTCGGCGGGATGAGCACGCTGAATGCGTAGTAGAGGACGCCCCACGACACCGTCTCTGTGATGCCGAGGACGACCGCGAGCGTCCAGCCGTAGTAGGGCCGCCGCGAACGGGCGCTCACGGCCGCGAGGCTACGAGCCCCGGGCCGCGAGCGCCGGGATCGCGGCTACGGGCGGAGCGGTGCTCCTGGGAACGGAGCGCGCAAGGTCGAGATCTTGCCGCCGAAGCGGCCGAAGGCGAGGTTCGTGACGTACAGCGCGCGGCCGCGGAAGACGGGGCTTGCCGGGAAGTCCAACGCGTCATCTCCGGTGCCGCTGTAGCTCGCGACGAGTTCGCCGTCGGACGAGAGCACCTGGATCTCGTTCTCCTGGTTAGCGCAGACCCAGAGCTGACCCTTCACGTCGAAGGCGATCCCGTCGGCGCCGTGCAGGAAATCGGGGTCCTCGGGAGTCGCGCCCTGGGCGAAGACCTCGAGTCCGTCGGCGTCTCCGTCGCGCGCCACGGCGATACGAAGGATCGCGCTGTCGCCGGTGTTGGCGACGTAAAGGAAGCTCTCGTTCCTGTCGAACGCGACGCCGTTGGCACCGAAGGCCGGCATCCCCTTGGTCGTGAGCTTCACGTCCTGGAACCAGAGGGTCTTGCCGCCGCCGTCCGGGTCGATCTTCCAGATGGCGCCGGCGAAGGAGTCGGAGACGTACAGATCACCATGGCGGTCCTGCGCGATGCCGTTCGGCCCGAGGAGACCGTCGGCGAGCGTCTGCACGCTTCCTGACCGGGGATCGACGAGAAGCACGCGCCCGGCCGCTGACGCGCCGAAGTCGGCGATGTCCGCGACAAAGAGCCCTACTCCCGGCTGATAGACCATGCCAAGGATGCTGGTGACGCCTGCCGGGCCGGGGGCTACCGGGATGACGCGGACCACTTCGCCCTCGCGGATGACGCAGATGTTGCCGGACAGCCCGCCGGCAAAAAGCGTTCCGTCCGGCGCGACCGCGAGGCCTTCGGGGTTGTGGCACTGGGCGGTGGCGAGGTCGACCAGGGTGTGGACGACCCCGACCTCCCGTTTTGC
>JBBPYG010000066.1:0-7428 GCA_038200085.1 Candidatus Limnocylindria bacterium
CGAACCTTGATGTCGAACTCCTCGTCGAAATGCAGCGGCGCGCGGTAGCGCGCGCTGGCCTCGCCGATGGTGAAGTCGATGCCGTTCGGGAGAAAGTCTCGCCCGTAGTCGACGCCGAGGTGGCGGAGGTAGGCGATGCGGCCGACCTCGGCATACAGCAGGTAATTCGCGTAGTAGACGACGCCCTGCATGTCGGTCTCGCCGAAGCGCACGCGCTGTCGATGGGCGAAGGGATAGTCCACACCTCGAGCCTACCGAAACCGTGGGTTCCAGCCGCCCTGGCGGGGGGGCTGGCGGCCGCGGTGCCGTTGCGGAATACTTGCGGCATGAGAGATTCACGGGACCCGACCGAGCGCGTCGAGCGGACCGACCGCGTCGTCGAGCGGACGGATCGCGTCGTGGAGCAGCCTGTCACGCCGGGCGTCACCAGCCCGCAGACGAACGTGAACGTCGCGGGGACGGGAACGACCGCCGCGCCCGCGTATTCGCCCGCGTGGGGAGTCGCCCGCGTCGTCACGCTGATCTTCACCGTCATCGAGATACTGCTGCTGCTCCGGTTCATCCTCCGCCTCGCGGGCGCCAACGCCGATCAGCCGCTGGTGTCGGCGCTCTACGGCGTGACCGAGCCTCTCACGCGGCCCTTCCAGGGGATCTTCCCCACCCCGTCCGGCACCCCGGTGTTCGACGTCGCGGCGCTGCTCGCGATCCTGTTCTTCTTTCTGGTGGGAGCGTTCATCGTCGCGCTCACCCGCGCGATATCGGGCCGGGCGGCAGCCTAGCCCGAACGAAGCGCGGCGATCTCATCGACCGCCGCCGGGTTCTCCAAAGCTGAGACGTCGCCGAGGTCCGTGCTCCCGAGATACGCGCCGCGGATGACGCGGCGCAGGATCTTCGCGTTCCGGGTCTTCGGCAGCTGGCTGACGAACCTGACCGACTCCGGGCGGAGCGGCTTCCCGAGGCGTTCGGCCACCGCGTCCTGCACCGAGCGTTCCAGGGCGGCACTTGGCTCGTGCGCCGGCTTCAGCACCGCGAACACGACGATGGCCTCGCCCTTCAGCTCGTGCGGAACGCCGATCGCCGCGGCCTCCGACACGGCGGAGTGCGCGACCGCGGCCGATTCGACCTCGGCGGGGCCGACGCGCTTGCCGGCGATCTTCAGCGTGTCGTCGCTGCGTCCCTCGATGTACCAGTAGCCGTCGTCGTCGATCCGCGCCCAGTCGCTGTGCACCCAGACGCCCGGGAACCGCGACCAGTACGCCTCCTGATAGCGCTCCGGATCGTGCCAGAAGCCGCGCGTCATGCCCGGCCACGGCTTGCGCACCACGAGCTCGCCGACAGCGCCGCGAACGGGACTGCCCCGCTCGTCGAGGACGTCGGCGTCCATGCCGGGGATGGGCCCGCTGAACGAGCCGGGCTGGATCGGGGTCCACGTCGTGCAGCCGAGGATGCCCCCCGATATTTCGGTGCCGCCCGAGTAGTTGATGATCGGACTCCGCTCCTCCCCCGCCACGCGGAAGTACCACCACCACGGATCCGGATTCCACGGCTCACCGGTGGAACCGAGCACGAACAGCGAGCTGCGGTCGTGGCGCCGGACCGGCTCGTCCCCCGCGCGCATCAGGCCGCGGATCGCCGTCGGCGAGATGCCGAGATGCGTGACACGGTGGCGCTCGACCATGGACCAGATGCGCGAGGCATCGGGGAAATCGGGCGTGCCGTCGTAGCACACGATCGTCGCGCCGAGCATCAGCGCTCCAGCAATGAGCCATGGACCCATCATCCAGCCGATGTCCGTGAACCAGAACACGACGTCACCTTCCTGGACGTCGAAGCAGTGCGCCATGTCCTGCGCCGCTTTCACCGGGAAGCCGCCGTGCACGTGGACCGCGCCCTTCGGTCGGCCGGTCGTGCCCGACGTGTAGATGACCATGAACGGATCCTCGGCGTCGGTGTCCTCCGGTGGCGCGGGCTCGCTGGCCCTCGAGAGCACCTCGCTCCACGAGACGTCGCGCGGGGTACGGCGCCACTGCCGCCCGACACGCTCGGCGACGACCACCTGTCGAACGGTCGGCGCGGCATCGGCCGCGGCGTCCGCCACCTCCTTCATGGGGACGAGCCTGCCGCGGCGATAGAACCCGTCGGCGCAGATGAGCACGCTCGCCTCGCAGTCACGAAGCCGCCCGGCGATCGCCTCGGCCGCGTAGCCGGAGAAGATCGGCGTGTGGATCGCGCCGAGCGAGCCGATCGCCAGCATCGCGACGACGCACTCGATGCCCATGGGGAGGAAGAGCCCTACGCGGTCGCCCTTCACCACGCCGAGCGCGCGCAGCCCCGCGGCGAAACGCCCGACCTCGCGAGAAAGCTCGCCGTACGTGACGCGGCGGACGGGACCCTCCTCGCTTTCGGCGATGACGGCGACGCGGTCCTGATCCCGTTCGGGACGTAGCGCGGTAGCGACGTAATTCAGGCGACCGCCGGTCCACCAGGTCGACCACGGGATGCCGCGGCTCGTATCGAGTACCTGCTCGTACGGCCTCGCCCACACGATGCCGAGGTCGCGTTCGACCGCGCGCCAGAAACCTTCGGGCTCGTCGAACGACCAGCGCAGGAGTGAGGGCAGATCGTCGTGGCCGTTGGCCCGGGAGAACCGGCGGAGGCGGCTACGCCCGAGGTGGCGTTCGCCGGGGACCCACGCGGCCGTCACGTGGGCAACGATATGCGCGACACACACCAGGGAACGCGGTGGCTGCCGCGGCGCACCATCTGACGCGCTGATTGCCGCGACGCACCGTGGCACGCGCTGACTGCCGCTGCGCACGGTGGAACGCTTTGACTGCCGGACCGTCGAACGCGCCGGGTTTCCGCGCGTCCGCGCGCAGCGCTTCGCCGGAGCGGCGTCAGCGCGGCGCGAGCAGGAAGGCGACGACGGCGTCGATCTCCTCGGGCCGCAAGCCGAGCTGCGGCATCGCCACCGACTCGAATCCGGGCACAAGGAACGCCTGCGGCGACCCGATCGACTCGCGGACGTAGGCGTCGGCCGCCATGCCGGCCTTGCGCGTCGCGGCGCGCCCCGCGAGGCCGGTGAGGTCCGGACCGATCGCGATGCCGCCGGGCAATCCGGAGAACGTGTGGCAGCCGTTGCAGCCCTTGGCGAGGAAGAGGCTTCGACCGCGCTCGGCAACGGGGCCGAGCGGGGCGAACGTCGCCGCGCTCGAGGGGATCGGGGTGTGGACCGTCGTCGCCGTCGGGGCGGCGCGGGCACCGCCCGTGAAGGCGGCGGCGGTCGCGGCCAGGAACACCGCTGCGAGGAGCCCCGAGCCGACGACCGCCGCGAGATCGCGATCCACTACGCGACGCGGAGGGTGGCGCGACGCCTGTACCGCGTGAGCAGCCAGACGAAGAGCAGCGACGCGGCCAGCGACGCCGTCGCGAGCCCGACGCGCATGCCGAGCTCGTTCGAGCCGCGCGGCGAGACGGGTGCCGGGGCGACGGCCGGCTCGACCGGCGCTGGGACAGCGGGCTGCCCGGGCTGCGCCTGTCCGGCCGCCGGGGCGATCGTGATCGGCCCGAGCTGCTGGTCACCGAACGGCGCCTGCGTCACGAACCAGCTGAACGTGCCTGCGGACGGGAAGCGCACCGTCGCGACGTAATGACCGAGCGCGCCATCGGCCGAGCCCGGGAAGCTCGCTGCGATGCCGCCGGAGCTGGTCTGGAGGTAGATGCCGGTCGAATCGGCCTTGATCGGGGTGACGCCGTGTTGGCGGATCGTGTAGCCGAGCGTGTACGACTGCCCGGCGACGAACTGCCCCGGCAGGTCGTCGAAGGTGGTCACCGCCCAGCCTCCCGCGTTGGCGGCCTGGCCCGGAACAAGCAGCGCCGCGGTGAGCGCCACGGCGGCCGCGAGAACGAAGCGTCGCAACATGAAGGTCACCTCCCGAGGCCGAGGCCTCACAAGACCGTACAGCGCACTTACCCCGCCGGTTCCCTCATCCTCCCGGCACGACGTCGAGGAGGATCGCGGCGACGAGGATGGCGATGCCCGCGACCACGACCACGCCGAGCGGGGCGAGGTAGAAGAGCGCGACGGCCATGGCCAGAGCCGTGAAGGCGCGCTGGCCGGACATGCCGTAAAGCTCGCGAGTGGTCCGCCACGCGACGACCCCGAGCCACGCGAGCGCCGCGGTCCCGACCACCTGCGCCGCCGTGGCACCGAGGCCGCGAGGACCGCCGATCGCGGCGGCCGCCTCCGCGGGCAGCCGGGCGAGACCCATGAGCTCGAGGAGCGCCCCGATCGCCGGGCTGCGTCCGCTGCCGAACGCGAACTGGTCGAAGGGCACCTCGGCACCGAAGCGGAGCGTCGCCGCTGTCGCAGCGACGGTGGCCAGTGCGACGAGGATGCCGGCTAGGACGAGGCTGCCGTCCGCCGCGAGCGCCGCCACGCCGAGGCGCGGGGAGCGTGCGCGAGGAGGAGGACCGCCCTCAGAAAGCGGCCGCGAGCGCGGCTGCGGCGGCCTCGTCCGTCGCCGCGTCGATCGCCGCGCGCGCGCGGCCCTCGGCGATCGGCGGTGCCTTGTCGTGCAGAGCCTCGGGCACGTCGGCGCCGAGCATGAGCAGGTACTCGATCGACCACGCGCGGCGCACCGCGTCGAGCGAGTACCCGCCGCCGCCCATCGCCACCCACGGAAGGCTTTGCGCCCGGAGCGCCGTCACGCAGTGCGCGCGTGCGCGCGTCGACACCTGGAGGTGCGTGAGCGGATCGGTGAAGTGCGAGTCGATCCCCTGCTGGGTCACGAGCACGTCGGGCCGGAAGCGATCGAGGAGCGGTGGCACGACCGCGTCGAACGCGCGCACGTACGCGAGATCGTCGGTGTACGCGGGGAGCGCGACGTTGACGCTGTACCCCGCGCCGCGCCCGGTGCCGCGCTCGTCGGCGAAGCCCGTCCCGGGGAACAAAGTGCGTCCCGTCTCGTGCAGCGAGATCGTCAGCACCTGGTCGGTGTCGTAGAAGGCGGCCTGCACGCCGTCGCCGTGGTGCGCGTCGATGTCGACGTAGGCCACTTTCAGCCCCCGGTCCGCGATGAGGCCGCACGCGATGGCGGGGTCGTTGTAGATGCAGAACCCGGAGGCCCGGTCGGCCATCGCGTGGTGCAGACCTCCCGATCCGTTGAACCCGGCGCGGAGGTCGCCCTCGAGCACGCCCTCCATCACCGCGAGCGTCGCTCCCGTGGTCAGCAGCGATGCCTCGTGCATCCCGGCGAACGGCGGCGTGTCGCCCCAGCGCTGCATACCCCACTGTGGGTAGTCGCGCTCGGGGTCGCGCGAAGCCTGCTCGACAGCGGCGACGTACTCCGGACGGTGCACGCGCTCGAGCTCGGCGGCCGTCGCTTCGCGGGGGGACAGCAAGACGGCGTTGGGACGATCGAACGCCCCGAGCCCTGCGAGCGTGTCGTGCACGCCGATGAGGCGCTTGGGCTTCAGCGGATGGTCCGGCCGGTACACGTGCGCCGCGAGGCGAGGATCCCAGACGAACGCCGCGCGCGCGGTCAAGAGCGGCCGAGCGTCTCCATGAGCTCCCGCCACTCCCCCGGCGCCATGCCGGCGGATTCGCGCTCCACATGCTCGCCGGCGAGCATCCGGCGCAGTGCCGCGAGCGCCTTCGCCGAGAGCTGCACGGCACCGAGCCGGTGGTCCACGAACGCCTCGTACGTGAGCGGCACCCAGCGCCGGAGGATGTCGAGCAGCACCTCCGCGTAGACGCGGATCTCGTACTGGGCGTGCGGGTCGGCGCGCAGCGCGACGAATCCGAGCAGGTTGTGCAGGTCGATCTTCCAGTACCACTGCGTATAGAAGTTGAGCGTCAGGCCCATCCGCGCGAGTTCGCGGGCGAGACCGATACCGTCCTCGACGGCGTCTCCCGCGGCGGTCTCGCCGAGGAGGCGCTCGTAGTGGTCGTACGCCCGCTCCGCGTCGGCGCGCACCATGTCGAGCACGCGCCGGGCGAGGTCCGGGTCGAGCACCTCGCCCCGCCCCTGCCGGTTAGCGGTGGCCTGCACGCCGAGGTGCTCGGGCTCGGGGACGTAGAACTCGCGGTCGAGTATCGAGTAGCGGCCGCTCGTCTCGTTGATGTTCGCCATGCGGTGGCGCACCTGCTGCCGGGCGACGAAGATCGGCAGCTTCATATGCACCTTCAGTTCGCACATCTCGAAGGGCGAGGTGTGGCGATTCCGCATGAGGTAGTTGATGAGGCCCGCGTCGTCGCGCCGCCGCTTCGTGCCAGCGCCGTACGACACGCGCGCTGCCTGCACCACCGCGGCGTCGTCCCCCATGTAGTCGACGACGCGCACGAAGCCGTGGTCGAGCACGGGGATCGGGACGTAGAGCAGCTCTTCCATCGCCGCCGAGGTCGCCCGGCGAGTGCTCGAGCTGCTCGCACGGAGCGCCTCGATCTCGCTGCGCTGCTGCGCGTCCACCCGCTCGAGGAGGTCGGCCGCGGGAGCGATCCGCTCGTCGGTCCTCACTGACGGCGAGTCTACGGGCGGGGACGCGGGGCGAGCACCGACCGGGATCAGCCCGTTCGGCGGATCGCGGGCGCGCCGACCTGCGCGGCGATCTCCTCGCGCTGTGCGCTCACGACGTTTCTCCCCTTCTCCCGCCCGCTACGCGGGTAAGCCTGAGACCGCATGGCGGCTTTGGAGTGCCGAGCGCAGTCTGGCGGTGCCGCATGGACGTCAGGAAGGTCCCTGCTCGCGCTCCCAATCGCTCCGGAGGACCTCGGAGAGCCATATGTCGTGCCACCGGCCGCCGGTGAAGAAGTGCTCCCGCCTCGTCCCCACCTGGCGGTAGCCGGCGCGCTGCTGCGCTCGCCGGCTGGCCTCGTTCTCGACGAAGGCCTCCGACATGAGCTTGTGCAGATTCAGCTCGCGGAAGGCGTACCGCGTCCGCAGCGCCATGGATTCGGCGCCATAGCCCTTTCGCCAGGCCGTCTTGTCCCCGATGACGGTGCCCGTGGTCCCGTGGGCCGCGAGCCAGTCGATGCGGTGGATCCCGGTCGCGCCGATGGCGCGCCCCTCCGCCTCCATGACCCAGAACACGTCATCCTGCGACTCCCCGACGCGCTTGAAGAACTCCTCCTCCTGGTACAGGGCCATCGGGGTACGCCGCCCGAGATAGCGGGTCACCTCCATGTCCGCGAACCAGTCGACGAACAGCGGCGGATCGGCCTCCTCCGCCGGACGCAGCGTCACACGCGGCCCTCGCAGGAGCGGCCCGTACATGGCGCGTCAGGATACCGGCCGTCTGTTTAGCGCGGCCTCGAGCAGCACGTCGTCGCCCCACTCGTCGCCCCACTCGTCGCCCCACTCGTCGCCCCACTCGTCGCCCCACTCGTCGCCCCACTCGTCGCCCCACTCGTCGCCCCACACGGCGCCC
>JBBPYG010000067.1:0-16624 GCA_038200085.1 Candidatus Limnocylindria bacterium
CGTCGGGACGACGCTCCCGTCGCCGGCGGTGACATTCAGGAGGGCGCTCGAGGACAGGCGGACCAGGCACCCCGAGGGCCGCCCCCAGAAAACGTATGGGTCGCAGTCGATCGCCAGGTCGAGGAAGTGCATCCGGTCGAGGACCACCGGGAAGGGCTCCTGGGGTACGGGGACCCGCTCCTGCACGACGTACGAGCTGACCAGCGCGGCGAGGAGCGTCTGCTCCCACTCGCGCGTAGCCACGGTCCAGCCGAGCACGACGCCCTTGCCACCGTACTCGTCGTTCGGCTTCAGCACCAAACGTTCGCGGTTGGCGACCACGAAGTCCACCAGGTCGACCGTCTTCCCTCCGTACGTCGTGTGTCCCTCGCGAACCTTGCGCGTCCACGGGACGTGGCGCGCGATCGCGCTCCGCTGCGGCGGCGTGTACAGCGAGGCGTAGCGGTCGTCCGAGAGCAGCGCGAGGCTCATCTTCTTGTGCAGCAGCTTGGCCCTGAAGCTGTTCACGACGGTGACCTTGCCGGCGAGGTACGCGCGCACGAGCGGCTCCGCGAGGTCCGGCCGCGCGAGCAGCTCGGAGGTGAGGACGCGGCGATACACAAGGTCGATCGCCACGCCGCGCGCGCGCAGCCTGCCGCGCGAGAACGTCAGGTCGTCCGGCGCGCAGATGAGCGCGCGCAGCCCGTGCTCGCTGAAGAACCGCTCGAACATCTCGAACTCGGTAAGCGTGGGAAGTCCGCGCCAGTCCACGATCGCGATCGCGGGCCGCCGCTTGCCGGCCGCTCGCAGCATCGCCGCGAGCTGCCGCCGCCTGACGGGAAGCCGGCGCAGCCGGAATTGCGTACGCAGGGCGCGCATGACCGGGAGGGTCGCGAACACGGAGGCGAGCTCGTCGTTGTACGCCATCCCCGCCGGCGACTCGGCGTTGTATTCGACGAACCGGATCACGCCATCTCCGACGAAACCGTCGAGCCGGGCTGAGGGCGAGGCCGCGGAAAAGCCGGGATCGGCGAGGGCGAGCCGCTCCTCCTGGGGAGCGAGATCCAGTTCCCGCCGCAGGTCCTCATCTGCCAGGAGCGCGCGCTCGAGGCCAGCAAGCGCGCTGTACACCGACCGCGCGGCGAGCGCGATGGCGTCGTACTGCTCGCGCTCGACGAGGTTCGGGCGGAGCGCGATGCAGAGTGGCCGGCCGCCGAACACCAGCCGCCGGTCGTGCTGGCCCTGCGCGAGCATCTGTGCGCTCTCGGCCGCGACGTCGGGATCCTCGAGCAGCCGGTGATAGGCGTCGATCGCCGGCGAGGTCCGCCGCTCGGCGCTGACAACCCTCCCGGCTACCCGACGTACCGCCACCAGCGGTGCTCCCCCTTCCATGGCGGTGTCGCCTCGCCGGTGGCATACGAGATCACGAGGTCGCTCATCTTCTCGAGCACCCATTGGAAGTTGTCCTGCTTGATCGAGAAGTCGTCGAAGTCCGGCGCCGGGTTCAGGAAGTCGATCGCGTACAGGATCCCGTCGCGTATGGCGAACTCGACGGTATCCATGTCGTAGCCGAGGGCTTCGGTGAGCGTTATCGCCTCCGCGATCGCCTTGTCGCGCAGATCGCCCTCGACGGGCCGGTCGACCACGTACCGGTCGAAGTGCGGAAGCGTCGGGTCGTAGCGGATGGGCAGGACGTGCTTGCGGCCGATGCAGATGCAGCGGACGTAGTCCTCCCACTTGATGAACTCCTGGAGGATCATCGTCTTCGGGCGCTGGCCGAAGGTGGCTGTGCCGGTCTGGTCGTACGCCCAGAGCAGCTCCTCCTTGCTATCCACGCGATAGACGTCCTTCCATCCCCCGCCCGTGTTTGGCTTCATGATGGCCGGCAGGCCGATGTGGCCGATGATCGCGTCCCAGTCGAGGGGATATCTCAGGTTGCGCAGCGACTGCTCGTTGATGTCAGGGATGTAGGACTTGTTGGGCAGCAGTACGGTGCGCGGGACCGCGACGCCGATCTTGCGCGCCAGCGTGCACTCGAAGAACTTCTCGTCGGCCTCCCACCAGAACGGATCGTTGACGACGACGGTGCCCATCAGCGCCGCGCTCTTCAGGTGCGCGCGGTAGTACGGCACCTCGTGGCTGATCCTGTCGACGATCACGGCATAGCGGGGCTCTTCGAGCTCGCTGGCACTGCCGAGCATCGCCATCTCCGCCCGCACGCCGATATCGCGGCCCTTGCGTTCGACGGTCTCGAGGAAGGGAGCCGGAAAGGTGTTCTCGCGTCCGACCATCAGGCCGACGATCTTCTCTTTCACAGCAGCTCGCTCACCATCTCTTTCCAGTACGGCCAGTCGTGCGCCCATCCAGGCCAGACGAACAGGCTCGCGGGCACGCCCTTTTCCTGGAGCAGCACCGCGAGGCGGCGCGACTCCTCGACGTGCGGGTCGTCCGCGCCGGTCGCGATGACGATCTGGGTCTGGCGCAGCGCTGCGAGGATCCGCTCGTCGGCGAGTCCCGGCAGGAACGCCAGCGGGTTGACAAAGTACGCGTCGCCATCGTGCCGGCCGTCGAGCCAGCGCGAGGCGTCGTAGGCGCCCGACAGACAAACGGCCCTCTGGAAGTGGCCGGGATGGCGGGTCACGATCGAGGCGGCGTGGAACGCGCCGAATGACGAGCCCGTGGCGATCAAATACCTGTTGTCGTTCGCCTCCCGAATGGCCGGAAGCACCTCATCCAGGATGTACCGCTCGTACGCGACGTGGCGGCGCGCACGCTGCTCGGGGGGCGCGGAGCGGTCGTAGAACGCCTCGGCGTCGACGCTGTCGACGCACCACAGCTGCAGCCAGCCAGCGTCGATGCGCTCGGCCAGATGGCCCACGAGGCCGAAGTCCTCCCACTGGTAGAAGCGCCCCATCGAGGTCGGAAAGACCACGACCGGCGTCCCGCGCTCGCCGAACACGAGAAGCTCCATGTCGCGGCCGAGCGCGGCGCTGTGCGACGTGCGGTACTCGCGACGGGCCGCTACAGCGCTCACCTGCGCCGGGGTGCGGCGACGAGGGCCGCGCCAACGAGGGGATCGCCGTCCCCGGCAAGGGTGTCCTCGACGAAGCCATGGTCGGCGAGATAGCGGACCGAGGAGAACAGCACGGGGTCGAGCCGCATCCTGCCGGACCGTTCGTCGTACCGGTACTTCGTGCGGGAGCCGCGCGGCACCTCGACGAACACATCCACCACGCGCTCATGCGTGGATGACAACGGTGACCTCCCCCTTGACGCGTTCGGAAGCATAGCGAGCGGCGAGCTCGGCGGCCGTCCCGCGTACGAAGGTCTCGTGGAGCTTGGTGAGCTCGCGCGCGATAGCGACCCGCGAATCGGGCGCCTCGGCGGCGAGATCCCCGAGGAGGTCGGCGAGGCGGTACGGGCTCTCGTACAGGACCGCGGTCCGGCCGGCCGCGAGGAGCGCCGCGAGGGTCCGCCGCCGCTCGCCGCTCTTCTTGGACACGAAACCCATGAACGTGAACTCGCGCGTCGGGAGGCCGGAGGCGACCAGCGCGGCGACCGCGGCCGCGGGGCCTGGAATGGGCACGACGTCGTGCCCCTCCGCGATGGCCGCCGCCACGAGCGCCTCTCCCGGATCGGACAGCGCCGGCGTGCCGGCGTCGGAGACCAGGGCGACGTCCCAGCCGCGGCCGAGCTGGCCGATGAGCTCGGCGACCTTGCGCCGGTGGTTGAACTCGGTGTACGAGGTCAGGTGCTTCGCTCTTATCTCGTGGCGCCGGAGCAGGATCTGCGTGTGGCGCGTGTCCTCGCACGCGACCATGTGGGCCTCCTGCAGGATCCGCAGCGCGCGGGGCGACACGTCCTCGAGGTTGCCGATCGGCGTCGCGACGAGGAACAGCCTTCCCACCCGCGGATTCTATGGACGCCCGCGGACCTGGGCGGGATCGCGGACGCCGTCGAGCCTTACTTCGGACGAACGCTCTTCCGGGCTGCTATCCCGTGCCTCGAGCCGCGGCGTTCCAAGCGAGACACCCCAGCTTCGAGAATTCCCTTCATGAAGGTCTGGTACGGAACACCCGCGTTGGCGGCCTCGCGCTTCAGGCGACCCAACAACTCGGGCGCCACGCGAAGTGAGACCGATGCGGCGCGCCGCCGCGCTTGGAAAAGCTCGTCGACGTGCGCATCGAATTCCTCATCGGACATGTCGTCGAACGGGTCCGCGACTCGTCGATCAGCGCTCATCGGTAGTACCTCCTCGCGGCTCGGCGCCCGGCCAACCGTGCGTGAACGGGGAACCGGCCCGCGGGGTGATCGATCCAGACCACGACCAGGAGCCGCCCGTTCGCCGTACTCCCGATCGCGCTGTGGTACGTGACGCCTCGACGAACCTCCATGGCCTCCTTCCGTTCCGGGTCGTTCAGTGCTTCGGTCGCCTCGGTGTGGAGGATCCCGCGTTCCGGGTGATCCTTCTCCACGTGACGGAAGTTCGATGCGTCCCATACGACGGGACGGCTGTCCACGTGCCGTTAAGTATATACATTATTGGCCCAGCTCGCCATACGAAGTGTGATGCCGAACGTGGCTGATCCGCGAGGCACTACGTCCCGTCGGCCGTCGGACGCAAACTGCGCGCAAGCGCTATGGCGACGAGCGTGAGCGCGGCCCCCGCCAGCTGCGGCGGCTGGAGGACCTCGGCGAACACCAGCCACGCCGCGATCGTGCCGACCACCGGCTCGAGCGTCGCCATCAGCCCGACGCGCGCCGCCGGCACGCGGCTGACCGCGGCGAAGGTCAGCGTGAACGGGACGAGCGTCGCCACGGTCACGACGCCCGCGACGAGCGCCGCGGCGGACGGCGTGAGGCGCTCCCAGGGCAGCGTCCACGGCGGGCGCGCGACGGCCCAGGCGAGGAGCGCGAAGCCGAATCCGTACACGAGAAGCGTCCAGATCGTGTAGCGCGCGAGGATCCGCTCGGCGGTGAAGAGGTACGCCGCGAAGAGGACGGCAGAAGCCACGGCGAGCAGCAGACCGGGGCCATTCAGCGCCAGGAGGGAGGAGTCGTACGCGCCGACGACGAGGTAGCAGCCGGCGACCGCGACCGCCGCCGCGAGCCAGAGCCGCGCGCCGACCGGGCGCCCGGTCATCTTCGCGTACGCGAGCAGCAGGAGGGGACCGGTGTACTGGATCACGAGCGCGATCCCGAGGGGAAGCCGCTGGATCGCCTCGTAGTACGACCACTGCACGCCGCCGAGGCAGACGACACCGAAGAACAGCAGCAGTGGCAGGTCCGCACGCCGGACTACGAGGTCGCGACGGCGAAACGCCGCGGTCCCCGCCAGTAGGACAGGGAACGCGAAGAGCACGCGCAGCTCGGCGAGCACCGAGGGGACCAGGCCTGTCGCGAACGCGCCTTTCGCGATGATCCCGCCGATGCCGAAGAGCGCCGCGCCAAAGAGCGCGAAGAGATAGCCGAGGGCGAGCGAGCTCAGTCGGCCTCCCAGTCGCGCGGATACAGGAAGTCGTGCCCGACGGTCCGAAGACTCACCTTCGCGATGACCGGCATCACGCGCTTGAAGTGGCTGCGGCGTATCCGTTCGCGGATCGTCGCCACGATGGCCGCGTCGAAGCCCGCGGCGACGAGCTGCTCCGGACGCAGTCGCCGATCGATCATGTGATACAGGATCAGGTCCGCCTGGGCGTACGAGAAGCCGAGCTCGGATTCGTCTGTCTGCCCGGCCCACAGGTCGGCGGTCGGCGGCTTCTCGACGACGCCCGGCGGGACGCCGACCAGCGCCGCGAGCTCCCGCAGCTGCGTCTTGTAGAGATCTCCGATCGGGTTGAGCGCGCACGCGAGATCGCCGAATTGCGTCCCGTAGCCCAGGAGGAGCTCGGTCTTGTTGCTCGTGCCCAGCACCAGGCCGTCGGGCCACGAGCGGTCGTACTCGATGCTCTTGCGCTCGCGCGCCATCTTGTTGCCCAGGCGCACGCGGCCGAGGTCGCGGCCGGCGGCGTAGGCGTCGATCTGCGCCGTGATCGGGGTCTCCTCGAGCGCGAGACCGAAGCGCTCGGCGACGGCAAGCGCATCTCGCCGAGAGGACTCGCTGCTCGTGCGGTACGGGGTGTAGAGGGCGAGCACGGCACCGGGGCCGAACGCCTCCGCCGCGAGCGCCGCGACGACGGCGCTGTCGACACCCCCCGAGAGGCCCAGGACGACGCGCTTCATGCCGGCCTTCGCCGTCTCGTCGCGTAGGAATGCCACGAGCATCCGCCGGACGAGAGCCTCGTCGATTTGCAGGGGCGAAGGATCGGCGGGATCGGGCCGGATCGCGCCGATCCGCTCAGGCGCGGTCGCGCGTTCTGCGCTCACGATGCGACGCCCGGCCGCAGCAGCGCGCCGAGATGCGCGACCACGAGGTCCTCGCGCTCGTCGCGCAGCAGCGGATTGCGCTCCCGTTCGCGCGCCACCAGCTCAGGGTCGATGTCCGCGAGGAGTAGCTCTTCGGTGAAGTCACCCGCGCGGGCGACGACGGTCCCGTCCGGAGCGACCACCTCGGAACCGCCCCAGAACCCGATCCCATCCTCGTGCCCGACGCGGTTCGCGAACACGACATACATCGTCAGGTACTGCGCGTAAAAGCGGTCCATAAGCCGGCAGGACGCCGCGGTGCCGAGATCCCCGCCCTCCGCGACGCCGCGCCCGGGGCTGGCGGAGGGCGAGAAGAGCACCGCCGCTCCGGCGGCGGAATACACATACGGCACGGAGACATGCCACAGGTCCTCACAGATCGCGATCCCGGCGGGGCCGGCCACGCTGGGGAAGACATCGAAGCGTTCTCCGGCGCCGAAGTAGCGGCCGTCGTCGAAGATGCCGTATGTCGGCAGGTACACCTTGCGGTGCACGTGCACCAGGCGCCCGCCCGACCAGTAGCCGCAGGCGATGTGCAGCCGGGCGTCGGCGGAGCGCTCGACGAAGCCCGCCACCACGTCGATGTCTTTCGACGACTCAGCGATGGGCGCGAGGACGTCGCTGTCCGCGGCGCACGCGAGATCGCCGGCGAGGTCCTTCAGGTAGTAACCGGTCAGCGAAAGCTCGGGGAAGACCACAAGCCGGGCGCCGGCCTCGACCGCCCGCGCCGTCCACTCGCGGTGCAGGTCGAGGTTCCGCTTCATCGCGCCGAGCGCCGGGGCGCACTGGGCGATGGCGATCCGCACGCTCATCCCGCCTGCGGTCGCGCGACGCGGTCGGCGTTGGCCATCGAGACGCTCATCCGGCCTGAAGCTCCGTGATGCGATCCGCGTACTGATGCACGAGCGCCCAGGCCCGGCCATCGTCGCGTCCTTCGGCCCATACGTTGAACACCGGCTGGTCCGCGTCCGGCAGCACGAGCGCCCATTCCCCGTCGTAGACGTGCTTCACGCCGTCGACCTGCTTCGTGCGCTCGGTCTCTGGCTCCTGCGCGAGCATCCGCATCACGCGGCCCTTCGCGTCCCACGGGCAGTCGACCTTGAGACGCACAAGGTGCGTCGGCGGCGTCGCGTCCATGACCTCCGCCAGGGTGGACGAGCGCACGGACAGCAGCTCGAGCAGCTTCACCAGCGCGAAGAGCCCGTCGAACGAGGGGTGGAACCGGGAGAAGATGAAGCCGCCGAGGCCGTCGGCCACCATGGCCGGGTGCTCCCGCGCGGCGAAGTTCATCTGCGACGAGGCTGAGGCGCGCACGCGCTGGACGCTGCCCCCGGCGTCGGTGACGAGGCGCTCCACGGACTGCGGAGCGAAGACCGGCACCGCGATCACCCCGGGGCTCGACTGCGCCAGAAGACCGGCGAACGCCGCCATGAAGTGGCGGTCCTCCGCGATCCGTCCGCGATCGTCGACGAAGAACGCCTTCTCGCCGCCCTGGTCGATCGTGACGCCGCAGCTGGCCCGGAGGGTGGCGGTGATCGCGGCGAGCTCGCGCATCTGGACCTGGAACTCGTCGAACGTGCGGCCGCCGATGTTCTCCGACACGACGGCGTTTATCGCGACGACCTCGACGCCCAGCGAGTCGAGGAGCTGCGGCAGGAACTGCGAGGCCGTGCCGTGCGAGTAGTTCACGACGACCTTGAAGCGCGCGGCAGCGACCTCGCGCTTGCGCACTACCTCGGCGAGGAATTCCTCGCTGTACGCCTCGCCGACGCGCGGCGATTCCAGGATCCGGCCGACGTCCGCGAACGTGACGCGCCGGAAATCGTCCCTGAAGAAGACGTTCTCGATCTTGCGCTCCTGCGTCTTCCCCATGTCGAGCGCCTGGCCGTCGAAGAACTTGACGTCGCAGACCCGCACGTCGAATGGCGACACGCGAACGTGCACGCCGCCCGCCGCGCCGATCTTCCGCGTGTGGAAGCGGCCGATCGGAAGGGGCGCCTGCGAAAGGTCCGCGACGTCGACCCCGGCGCCCAGGACCCCGCCCATGATGGCGCGCTTGAGCATGCGGCTCGTGCGGTGCTGGTCGCGGTTCATCGTGACCATGGCGCCCTGACCGAGCGTGGAGGCGTACGCGCTGCCGAGACGCGCGGCGAACTCCGCGGTGAGATCGACGTTGACCAGACCGGTCGCGCCGAAGCGGCCGAACAGCGTGCGCCGCCCCTGGGAGCCCCAGATCAGGCTCGTGTTGACGATGGCGCCTGCCTCGATCTGCTTGTCGGGCCAGATCCGCACCTGCGCGCGGACGCGGGCGCTCTCATTGACGATCGAGTGGTCGCCGATGACGGCTCCCTCCTCCAGGATGACGTGCGCCTTCAGCGCGCACTGCCGTCCGACGATGCTGCCGTGGAGCTCGGCCCGCTCTCCCACGTAGCTGTTCCGCCACACGATCGAACGGTCGATGACCGCCCCGGTGTCGACGACGACGTAGTCGCGCAGGACGGTCGGGCCGCTGATTTCCGCGTGCGCGTTCACCTTCACGCCGCGGCCGAGGTACACCGGTCCCTGAACGCGGGCGGTGGGATCGATGGTCGCGTCACCCGCCCCGAAGACGCCCGGCTGGATCTCGACTCCGAGCGACCCCGAGCGAAGGCGTCCCTGCAGCAGATCGGCGTTCGCCCGCGCGTACTCGGCGATGGAGCCGACGTCTGTCCAGTAGCCATCCGCCACGAAGCCATAGAGCGGCTCGCCCTCGGCCAGGAGGCGCGGGAACAGATCCTTGCTGAAGTCGAACGCCTCCCCCACCGCGTACCGCTCGAGCACGCGCGGCTCCATCACGTAGATCCCCGTGTTGATCGTGTCGGAGAACACCTCGCCCCACGACGGCTTTTCGAGGAACTGCCGGATGCGGCCGTCGGGGTCGGTGATCACCACTCCGTATTCGAGAGGATTCGGCACGCGCACCAGCGTCAGCGTCACCGCCGCGCGGTTCCGGCGGTGGAACTCGATCGCCGCCGAAAGGTCGATGTCCGTGAGGGCGTCGCCCGAGATCACGAGGAACGTGTCCCGGAGCCCGTCCGCGATCTGGCGCACTGAGCCGCCCGTGCCCAGCGGGCTTTCCTCGACGCTGTAGCGCAGGTTGATCCCGCACGCGCTCCCGTCGCCGTAGGCGTCCTGGATGACCGACGCGAGGTACTGGAGCGTCACATAAGCGTCCTCGATGCCGTGGGTCCCGAGCAGGTCGAAGATGTGGCCGAGGCAGGGCTTGTTGACGATCGAGACCATCGGTTTGGGTCTGTTGATGGTGAGCGGTCGGAGGCGGCTTCCCTCACCGCCTGCCATCACCACCGCCTGCATGACGACGAGTTTATTGCGCGCGTCGCTACGCCGGCTCGTCGGCTCCGATCGCGAACACCGACTCCAAGTCGTGCCGTGAATACAGCTTGAACGCGACGTGCGTATGCGTACGGGCGACGCCCGGCACGGACGCGATGCCTCGCGTCACGATGTCGGCAAGGTCCTCGTGCTGACGCGCACGGACCATCGCCACGAAGTCGACGTCGCCGGTCACCGAGTACACCTCGGAGACTCCCGCGATGGCGGCCAGCTCTTCCCCGAGCCGTGGCACCGCTCCCTTGTCCGCCGTGATGAGCACGACCGCCGTGATCACAGCGACTTGAGGTCGATGTCGTGGAGGGCGGTCTTCACGTAGTGTGCCGCCTCCTGGAACGCCATCGCCTTGCCGCGATTGAGGGCGGCCTCGTACGAGTCGAGGACGTCGTCGTTCGAGTGCTCCTCGTATTTGCGGAAGGCGTCCTCGAGCTGATCGATCGCGAGCTTCACGCGGTCCCGCGCGGCGCTACTGATCACCTGTGCCTCCCGTTCCGTGGTGCGGTGAGGATAGGGCCCTTTGGGTCGTGAGCGTCGAACGATGCCGCGATGCTGTTCAGCCGATCGGCGATTCCGCGGGACGGTGCCTGTGACGGTGTCGGCGATCTCAGCGAGGCTCTTGAGGCCCGGCGGTCCGAGGGCGAAGCCCCTCGTGACGGCGTCACCCGATCTCGAGCTCCCGGGTGGGAGCGCCGAGGTCGATCTCGATGCGGCCCGCCCGCTCGCGAGCGGGGTACGCGTTGACCGGGAACACCGCGGGCATCGCCTTCACCTCGCCGGTGAAGAGGTCGAAGCGGGCGCCGTGTCGCGGGCACTCGACGCAGCGGTCATCGAGCTCGCCCTCGCCCAGCGTGCCCCCGTCGTGGGTGCACACGTTGTCGACCGCTCCCCAGCGGCCGTCCTCCGTGTGGCCGACGCAGAAGCTGCGGCCTTCAACCTCGACGATGGCGACCTGGCCGGTCGGGATCAGGGCGGCATCCGCCACCGGGACGAAGCGCTCTTCGCGGGCTCGGACGCCCCCCGATGGCACGCGGCCCCCGCCGTTCTCGTCCGTCCTCACGCGTGTGGCTCGAGCTCGTCGAGCTCCGCGAGCCGGCCGATGCGCGGAGCGAGCGCCGCGAGGATGTGCGAGCGCACCTGCGGCTCGGCGAGGTTGTCGATCACGCGCTGGAAGAAACCGCGCACCAGCAGATGCTCGGCCGCCTCCCGGTCCAGCCCGCGCGACATCACGTAGAAGAGCTCGGTGTCCTCCAGCGCCCCGGCGGTCGCGCCGTGTCCGCACCGCGCGACGTCGTTCGTCAGGATCTCGAGCACCGGGATCGGGTCCGCACCCGCCTTGTCGGAGAGCAGCATGTTGCGGCACTCCTGGTAGGAGCCTGTACCGCTCGACGTCGGCTCGACGCGGATCACGCCGTAGTAGACGGCCTTCGCGGCCCCGTAGAGGGCCGACAGGTAGAGCAGGTCGCTGTTGCTCCCCTTGCCGTCCACGCGCTGGAACGAGTTCACGTCGATGCGTTGGGTGTCGCCCGCGGCGACGAGGCCGTAGAGCTTCACGGTCGCGCCGTCGCCCACGATGTCGGACTCGACGCCGAGCTTGCTCCGGCCGCTGCCGACCAGAACGTTGAAGGCGCCGACCTCGCTGTCGCGTCCGGAGACGAATCGCTGCGAGCCGAGATCCCACATCTCGTCCCCGAGCCTCTGGATACGGACGTAGCGCAGCCGCGCGCCCTGGAGCAGGTGGACGTCGAGGTGCGGGATCCCGAGGCGCGCGGGCCCGCCGTCCTCCGAGCTGACCTCCTCGACGACCGTCGCGCTGCTGCCGGGCTCGAGCACGATGACCGTGCGCGAAAGCGCGGCCTCCGGCCCCCGGGCCCATCGCCGCTCGATCCAGAGAGGCGTGTTGACGACGACGCCGGCGGGCACGTGCACGAAGGCTCCGGCGGACCACAGCGCATCGGCCGCGGCGCGGAACGCGGCGTGCGTCGTCTCGCCGCCGCTCGCGCCGATCCAGCGGCGGACGAGGTCGGGCGTCGCGTGCGCCGCGGCGGCCAGATCGCCGAACGAGATGCCGTTCTCGGTCGGGCCCGCGTACCGCGTCTCGACGCGCGCGCCCGTCAGCGGCCCGTCGGGCAAACCTTCGAGCGGGAAGCGGCGCCACTCCTCCTCCGCCCCGGTCGGCCAGGCTTCGGGAGTGAAACGGTCCGCCGCCTCGAGGCGCGTCGCGCGCAACCACTCGGGCTCGTCGCGGCCTCTAGCGAACCGCTCGACCGTGTCCCGGTCGAGCGGCAGGCGTGCGGGTGGAGCGAGGGCCGCGCTCAACCGATGGCGCCGGCCATCTGCAGCTGGATCAGCCGGTTCATCTCGATCGCGTAGTCCATCGGCAGCGTCTTGACGATCGGCTCGATGAAGCCGTTGACGATCATCGCCGTCGCCTCGTTCTCGCTGAGGCCCCGGCTCATGAGGTAGAACAGCTGCTCCTCACCGACCTTCGAGACGCTCGCCTCGTGGCCGATGGTCACGTCCTCTTCGTCGATCTCCATGTACGGGTACGTGTCGCTGCGGGCGGTGTCATCGAGGATGAGCGCGTCGCAGCGAACGGTGCTCTTGGCCTTCTTCGACCCGGGATAGATCTTCACCAGGCCGCGGTACGAGGTGCGGCCGGTGCCCTTGCTGATCGACTTGCTCGTGATGATCGAGGTCGTGTACGGGGCGGCGTGGACCATCTTCGCGCCGGCGTCCTGGTGCTGGTCGTTCCCGGCGAAGGCGACCGACAGGACCTCCCCGTGCGCGCGCTCGCCGATGAGGTACACGGAGGGGTATTTCATCGTGACCTTGCTGCCGAGGTTCGCGTCGATCCACTCCATGACGCCGCCCTCATTGACCACCGAACGCTTGGTCACGAGGTTGTAGACGTTGTGGCTCCAGTTCTGGATCGTGGTGTACCGGACTCGCGCGTTCTTCTTGACGATGATCTCGACCACCGCGCTGTGCAGCGTGTTGGTCGTGAAGATGGGAGCGGTGCAGCCCTCGACGTAGTGAACGCTCGAACCTTCCTCGGCGATGATGAGGGTCCGCTCGAACTGGCCCATGTTCTCGCTGTTGATCCGGAAGTACGCTTGGAGCGGGATGTCCACGTGGACCCCCTTCGGGACCCAGACGAAGGAGCCGCCCGACCACACGGCCGTGTTGAGCGCCGCGAGCTTGTTGTCGTTCGCCGGGATCACGGTGCCGAAGTACTCGCGGAAGAGCTCCGGGTACTCCTTCAGCGCGGTGTCCGTGTCGGTGAAGATCACGCCGAGCTTCTCGAGGTCCTTGCGGATGCTGTGATACACGACCTCGCTGTCGTACTGGGCACCGACGCCCGCCAGGTACTTCTGCTCGGCCTCGGGGATCCCGAGCTGATCGAACGTGCGCTTCACGAAGTCGGGGACGTCGTTCCAGTCGCTCGCCTTCTTGTCGGAGGCGAGGAGGTAGTAGTACATGCCGTTGAAATCGATCGAGGAGAGGTCGGCACCCCAGCTGGGCATCGCGCGCGCCTCGAAGTGGCGCAGCGCCTTGAGCCGGCGCTGGAGCATCCACTCCGGCTCCTTCTTGTAGTCCTGGCTGATCTGGCGGACGACGTCCGCCGAAAGGCCCTTGCGCTTCTCGTGGACATAGGTGGCGTCCTTGTCGAACCACCCGTACTTGTAGCTGTCAGGGAGTTGGGTCGCGCGGTCCTCTATCGCCAAAGCGGTCACCTCCGTCGCGTGGCTCCATTTTCTACCTACGAAGTCGGAATTGCCACTACTTTCGAACACCGTCGAGGCGCTCGCGCACGGACGAGGTGCCGCCGACGGCGGACCCAGACCTTTCGGCGCCAAGCGACCATCCAGACCATCGGTCGCCCAGCGGGCTAGCGCTGGCCGGCGCTCGGCTCCTCGTCGGGCCAGGCGTTGATGCCCCAGGCGCTGCCCTTCAGCACCTTGAGGCTGAGGAGCGCGCAGCGGAGCCGCGCCGGACTGAGCGTGATCCCGAGGTTCTCGATCACGTGGTCGCGGTCGATCGCCCGCAGCTCGTCGAGCGTCTTGCCGCGCAGCTCGTCGGTGAGGATCGACGCCGACGCCTGCGAGATCGCGCAGCCCTTGCCGGTGAAGCGGACGTCCTCTACGCGGTCGTCCGCCACCTTGAGGTACATCGTGATCTCGTCGCCGCAGAGCGGGTTCAGGTCGTGGTAGCTGTGCGTCGCCTCGGCCAGCTCGCCGAAGTTATGGGGGTTCTTGTAGTGGTCGAGGATGTACTCGCGGTAGAAGTCGTCCACCCGGCTAGACCTTGAAGAGGCGCTTGGCGGTGCCGATCGCCCCGAGCAGCGCGTCGCACTCCTCGGTCGTGTTGTAGAGGTAGAAGCTCGCGCGGGTCGTCGCGGCGGTTCCCAGCCGACCCATGAGCGGCTGGTTGCAGTGGTGCCCCGCGCGGACGCAGACACCTTCGCTGTCGAAGATCGTCGCGACGTCGTGCGGGTGGATCCCGTCGATGTTGAAAGACACCACGCCGACCCGGTCGGCCGACGTGGGAGGGCCGTACAGCGTGACGCCACCCAGGTCGCGGAGCCGCGGGAGGAGGTAGTCCACCAGCGCCGCCTCGTGCTCGTGGATCGCGTCCATGCCGACGGCCTCGAGGTAGTCGACGGCCGCGCCGAGACCGACCGCGTCCACGTACGCCGAGGTGCCGGCCTCGAACTTCCATGGCAGCTCGTTCCATGTCGTGAGGTCCGTCGTGACGCGGCTGATCATGTCGCCGCCGTACATGAAGGGCCGCATGCCCTCGAGCAGCGCGCGTCTGCCCCAGACGGCACCGGAGCCGGGCGGAGCGCACATCTTGTGGCCGCTGAAGACGAGGAAGTCGCAGCCGAGGTCCTGGACGTCGACGCTCGCGTGCGGGACGGCCTGGGCGCCGTCGACGAGCACCACGGCACCCGCCGCGTGGCCCTTCGCGACGAGCTCCCGGACCGGGTTCACCGTCCCGAGGCCGTTGCTGGTGTGCGTGATCGCGACGAAGCGCGCCCCCTTGGCGAGCTCCCGGTCGTACTCGTCCATCCGCAGGCGCCCGTCGTCGTCGACGTCGACGACCGCCAGCTCCGCGCCGACCTCCTGCGCGAGCTGCTGCCACGGCACGAAGTTCGAGTGGTGCTCGAGGATGCTCGTGACGATGCGGTCGCCGCGCTTGATGTTGTCGCGGCCCCACGCGTACGCGACGAGGTTGGTCCCCTCGGTCGCGTTGCGGCAGAAGATGACCTCACGCGTCTCGGGCGCGTTGATGAACCGCGCGACCTTCGCCCGGGCTCCCTCGAAGAGCGCGGTCGTCCGCTCGGAGAACTCGTACACGCCGCGGTGGATGTTCGCGTTGTGGCGCTCGTATACCGCGCTCATCGCGTCGATGACCTGGCGCGGCTTCTGGCTGGTCGCCGCGTTGTCCAGGTAGACGAGCGGCTTGCCGTGGACAGTCTCGGACAGGATCGGGAAGTCGGCGCGCACCCGCGCGACGTCGATCGCGGGAGCTCTCTCGGCGAGCGCCATCAGCGGGCCACTAGCGCCATCAGCGGGCCACTACGTGCGGCCCGCGTAGAGCTGCTCGCGGACGAAGTCGTAGCCCTTGTTCTCGAGCTCCGCCGCAAGCTCGCGTCCGCCGGTGCGCACGATGCGGCCGTCGACGAGCACGTGCACAAAGTCGGGCTGCACGTAACGGAGGATCCGCTCGTAGTGCGTGATGAGCAGGATGCCGACCTCCGGCGAGCGCAGGCTCTGGATGCCTTCCGCGACCACCTTGAGCGCGTCGATGTCGAGGCCCGAGTCCGTCTCGTCGAGCACCGCGAGCTTCGGCACGAACATGTGCATCTGGAGCATCTCGAGGCGCTTCTTCTCGCCGCCGCTGAACCCGTCGTTGACGGAGCGCGACATGAACGAGTCGGGCATCTCCATGAGCTTCATCTTCTCGGTCAGGAGCTTCCTGAACTGTGGGATCGGCATGTCGTTCTTGGTGCCGTTCGTCTGCCGGCGCGCGTTGATCGCTGTGCGCAGGAAATTCGCCACCGAGACGCCTGGGATCGCGGATGGGTACTGGAAGGCGAGGAACAGCCCCAGGCGCGCGCGCTCGTCGACCGGCAGGCCGACGATGTTCTGTCCGTCGTAGCGGATCTCGCCCTTGGTGACCTTGTAGCGGGGATGCCCCATGATCGCGAGCGAGAGCGTGCTCTTGCCGGAGCCGTTCGGCCCCATGAGCGCGTGGACCTCGCCGCTGTTCACCACGAGGTCGATGCCCTGCAGGATCTCCTTGTCGTCGATCCTGACGTGAAGGTCCTGTATCTCGAGTCTTGCCATCGGCTAGCTGCCACTCCCTGTCTTCGCCAGCTCGGCGAGCGTCATGCCGTCGAGCGCGGTCGCGATCGTCGCCTGGAGCTTCACCCACACCGCGCGGGTCCCGCAGCTCTGCTCGCGCACGCAGTTCACGATCGGATCCCCTTCCGCGATGCAGATCTGCGGTTCGATCGGCCCTTCGAGCGCCCGCACGACGTCGCCTGCGGTGATCGCTCCGGGGTCACGCGACAGCATGTAGCCGCCTCCGGCTCCCCGTTTGCCCGTCACCAGCCCCGATCTTCGCAGCGTGGCGACGAGCTGCTCGAGGTACGCCTCCGGTAGACCCTCCCGCTGCGCCACCGCGTGCAGCGACACGCTGCCCCGGCCGTGGTGCCGCGCGAGGTCGACCATCAGACGCATCCCGTACTCGCCGCGCGTGGAAACGTGGAACGCGGTCGGCGTCACGGGATTCCCGAGCACTCTGGTCGGAATTGTACCGTCGGCCGCCGCGGAGCGGCAAGCAG
>JBBPYG010000068.1:0-6470 GCA_038200085.1 Candidatus Limnocylindria bacterium
ACGGCCGACGCGAGCAGCATCGACAGCGCGTCACGAAGCCGCGTCTCCTGGTCGAAGATCGGTGAGGACGGGTCGGCGTGGCGCGCGGCCAGCGCCTCGTCCGGCGGGATGCGCTCGAGGTTGACCCAACCAGCCGGCGCGCCGCGCTCGTCGAGGAGGAGGACGTGCGGGTCCCTCGCCCGGGCGCGGACCTCGCCCGCGGGCTCCCCCACGCGAGCCGTCGAGGCCTTCGTCAGTGGCGCCTCGCTGACACGCACGAGCGAGAGGCGCTTCAGGCCGCGATCGGCACCGACGAACCGCGCGACGAAATCGTTCGCCGGAGCCGTCAGGAGCTCGGCCGGCGGGGCGAACTGGGCGAGGGTCCCTCCCTGCTCGAGCACCGCGACGCGGTCGCCCATCTTGATCGCCTCGTCGATGTCGTGTGTGACAAAGATCACGGTCGTGCGCAGGCGCCGGTGCAACCTAAGGAACTCGTCCTGGAGCCGCTCGCGCACGATCGGGTCGACCGCGCCGAACGGCTCGTCCATCAGCATGAGCGGCGGTTCGGCCGCGAGGGCGCGCGCCACGCCGACGCGCTGGCGCTCGCCGCCCGACAGCTGGGCCGGGTAGCGGTCGCGCACCCGGTCAGGGTCGAGGCCGATGAGCGTCAGCAGCTCGTCGGTCCGCGCGCGCACCTTCGCGGCCGGCCAGCCGAGGAGGCGAGGCACCGTCCCCACGTTGACGCCGATGGTCTGGTGCGGGAACAGGCCGATCTGCTGGATCACGTATCCGATGCGGCGCCGGAGGTTCGTCGGCTCGATGGTCGCGACGTCCACGCCGTCGACGAGCACCTGCCCGCTGGTGGGCTCGATGAGCCGATTGACCATCTTGAGACTCGTCGTCTTGCCGCAGCCCGAGGGGCCGACCAGGACGCAGATCTCGCCGGCGGGGATGAGGAGCGAGAGGTCGTTGACCGCTCCCGGCGCGCCGTCGCGGCGGTCGCGCGCACCGTAGCGCTTGGACACGTGCCGGAACTCGACGGTCGCTCCGCCGGCCGAAGTCACCCTCGCATCGTAGGGACATCCGCTCGCGCCGCGAGGATTCCGGGCGTTGGTGCCAAGCTGGAGTCGCGCATGGAGCCGCGAAGGCGCTTCGCGTGCCCGCCCGTGGCGGGCGAGCGGGCGGTGGACGTACTAGGGTTTCATGGGAAGGGCGGGACGCACCCCGTCCGGGGTGTCCACGGGAGGGCGACGTGCGATGAACCTTACGCAGAAGATCATCTCGGCCCACCTGGCCGCGGGTACGACCGAACCCGGCACCGAGATATCGCTTCGCGTGGACCAGGGCCTCCTGCAGGACACGACGGGGACGATGGGGTTCCTCCAGCTCGAGGAGCTCGGCGTCGACTGGATCAAGATCCCGTTCGCGATCGTCTACGTCGACCACAACATCCTCGCGATCGACTTCAAGAATCCCGACGACCACATGTTCCTTCGGAGCTTCGCCCTGAAGCACGGGATCCACTTCTCGCGACCGGGTACCGGCATCTGCCACTACCTGCATATGGAGCGCTTCGCCAAACCCGGACAGGTGCTGCTGGGAGCCGACAGCCACACCGTTATGGCCGGCAGCGTCTCGATGGTCGCCATCGGCGCCGGTGGGCTCGACGTGGCGGTCGCGCTCGCGGGCTTCCCGTTCGTCCTGGCGATGCCGAAGGTCGTCGAGGTCCGCCTCGAGGGGGCGCTGCGGCCATGGGTGCAGGCGAAGGACATCATCCTGGAGCTGCTGCGCCGCCGCGACGTCAAAGGCGGTGTCGGGCGGATCTTCGAGTTCACTGGACCGGGCGTGGAGACGCTGTCCGTGCCGCAGCGCGGGACGATCTGCAACATGATCGCCGAGCTCGGCGCTACCACCGGGATCTTTCCCAGTGACGCGCGGACCGACGAATGGCTGTCGCAGCAGCGCCGTCCGGAGGACTTCGTGTCGCTGGCCGCGGACCCGGACGCGAAATACGACGAGCGCGAGGTGATCGACCTGCCGACGCTCGAGCCGCTGATCGCCAAGCCGTCGAGTCCCGGGAACGTCGTCCCCGTGCGCGAGGTCGCTGGCACGAAGGTGCAGCAGGTCTGCGTCGGCTCGTCCGTGAACTCGGGCTACGAGGACCTCGCGATCGTCGCGCAGGTGCTGAAGGGAAAGACGATAGGCCGCGAGGTGTTCATGACGGTGACGCCGGGTTCGAAGCAGATCCTCGGCGCTCTCGCCGATGGCGGCGCCTACCAGTCGCTCATCGCCTCCGGCGCGCGCATGCTCGAGCCGGCGTGCGGGCCGTGCGTCGGCATGGGCCAGGCGCCACCCACAGGGAGCGTCTCCGTGCGGACGTTCAACAGGAACTTCCCTGGCCGCAGCGGGACCGACGACGACCAGGTCTACCTCTGCAGCCCAACGACCGCGGCTGCCACGGCGCTCCGCGGCGAGATCACCGATCCGCGCAGCCTCGGCGAGGAGCCGACGTTCGCGGTGCCGGACATGGACCCGGGCGTGGACGACTCGAACATCCTGCTGCCGCTGTCGCCGGAGGAGGCGGCCGGCATCAAGGTGGTGAAGGGACCGAACATCCAGCCGCCGCCGAGGCAGACTGCGCTGCCAGCCGAGCTGACCGGCGAGGTGATCATCAAGCTGGGCGACAACGTCTCCACGGGCGACCTATCACCCGATGGCGCCGTGGTGATGGCGCTCCGCTCGAACGTCAACGCGATCGCTGAGTTCACGTTCCGCCGCTTCGATCGCGGCTTCCCGGCGCGCGCGCGAGAGAAGGGCGGCGGGTTCATCGTCGCGGGTCAGAACTACGGGCAGGGCTCGAGCCGCGAGCACGCCGCGCTCGCTCCGAAGGCGCTCGGGATACGCGCCGTCATCGCGCAATCGTTCGCGCGGATCCACCGCCGCAACCTGATCTCGCAGGGCATCCCGCCGCTCAGCTTCATGAACGAATCGGACATCGACAAGGTGGGCCAGGGAGACGTCCTGACGATCGACGGCATTCGCGAAGCGCTCGCCTCGAACACGCACGACGAGGTCCTGGTCGCACGCACGAGCAGTGGCAAGGAGTTCCCGCTGCGGGTCAGCTTCCTGCCGAGCGAGGCGAAGACACTGCTCGCCGGTGGACTGCTCGCGCAGCTTCGCGAGGGCGGCGACGGACTCTCCGCGGGAGTCGTGGTCAGCGCCTCAGCCGACCAGGGCTCGCCGAGCGAAGGCCGCAACCTGCCGGTCGCAGGCGACGACGCGGTGAAGACCGCGAAAGAGGCGGGAAGCACGCCGCGATGAGCCGGATGCTGCGGTCGCGCTGACGCACACCATCACCCTCATCCCGGGTGACGGCACCGGACCTGAGATCGTCGAGGCGACGCGCCGGGCGATCGAGGCGACCGGCGTGAGCATCGCGTGGGATGAACGCGAGATCGGCGTGCCGGCGATCGCGAAGCATGGGACGCCGTTCCCGCCAGACGCGCTCGAGTCGCTGCGGAAGAACAAGATCGGGCTGAAGGGCCCGCTGACCACCGAGCTCGGTAAGGGCTTCCGCTCAGTGAACGTCGCGCTGCGCCGGGAGTTCGATCTGTACGCGAACCTGCGCCCGGCCAAGACCTACCCCGGCGTACAGGCGCCGATGGGCGCGATCGACCTCGTGGTCGTCCGGGAGAACATCGAGGACCTGTATGCGGGGATCGAGTTCGACATCGGCACCCCCCAGCTCGCGACGGTGCGGTCAGCGATCGAGGCGGCGTCAGGCGAGAAGATCCGCGAGGACGCGGCGATCGCGATCAAGTACATCAGTGAGATGGGCTCGCGGCGGATCGTGCGGTTCGCCTTCGAGTACGCGCGGGCGAACGGCCGGCGGAAGGTGACCGCGGTCCACAAGGCGAACGTCATGAAGTTCGCCGACGGCCTGTTCCTCCGCATCGCTCGGGAAGTCGCCGAAGAGTACGCCGATATCGAGTTCGAGGACCGCATCGTCGACAACATGTGCATGCAGCTCGTGCAAAAGCCCGAGCTCTACGACGTGCTCGTGCTCCCGAACCTTTACGGCGACATCGTGAGCGACCTCGTCGCGGGTCTCGCCGGAGGACTCGGCGTCGCGCCGGGCGCGAACATCGGAGAGAACGGCGTCGCGGTGTTCGAGGCGATCCACGGCTCGGCGCCGAAGTACGCCGGCCAGAACAAGATGAACCCGATGGCGCTCATGCTCGCGGGCGTCCTCATGCTCCGCCACATCGGCGAGCGCAGCGGGGGCGACCGCCTGGAGGCGGCGATCGCCGCGGTCGTCGCGGAGGGGCGCGACGTCACCTACGACCTGAAGGCGTCGCGCGACGACCCGACGGCCGTCGGGACGAGCCAGTTCGCGGACGCCGTCATCGCCGCGATGGCGCCGGCGTGAGCGTGAGGCCAGACACGAACCGCGGCGCGGGAGGAGAGTGAGCGTGCCGAGCCGCGATCCGAAGAACCCTGATCGCCTGCTGTTCAGCACTCAGACCAAGTACGAGTTCCAGTTCGGCTACTCGCGCGCCGTCCGGCACGGCGACGTCGTGCGGGTCGCGGGCACCGCGGGGCTGGACGACAACGGAGTACCAGTCAGCGACGACGTGGTGGAGCAGACGCGGCGCGCGCTCGACATCATCAAGGGCGCGCTCGAGGACCTGGGCAGCAGCCTCCAGGAGGTCATCATGACCCGGATCTACGTGGCGGACGTCCGCAGCATCGAGAGCGTGGCGGTGATCCACGGTGAGGTCTTCCGTGAGATCCGGCCGGCGACGTCGATCGTGAAGGTCGAGTTCATCGACTCGCGGATCCTCGTGGAGATCGAGGCCGAGGCCGTGTACGGCGGCGCGGACGCCGGGGAATGAGCCGCACGGTGCGCGTCGCCGTCACCGGGGCGACGGGGCAGGTGGCCTACGCGCTGCTCCCTCGGATCGCGGCGGGCGCGATGTTCGGTCCGGAGACGGAGGTGGACCTCCGTCTGTCTGACATCCCGCAGATGATCGACCGCGCGAAGGGCGTGGTCATGGAGCTCGAGGACGGCGCGTACCCGCTGCTCGCGCGCGTCACAGCCAGCGCCGACCGCGCGGAGACGCACGGCGACGCCGACTGGGTGCTGCTGGTCGGCAGCAAGCCGCGGGGACCCGGCATGGAGCGCGGCGACCTCATCCGCGAGAACGGCCCGATCTTCGTCGCCGAGGGCAAGGCGATCGCGCAGCACGCCGGGCCAGACGTGCGGGTCGCGGTCATCGGCAATCCCTGCAACACGAACTGCCTGATCGCGAGGCACGCCGCGGGCGACCGCATCCCGGCCGATCGCTGGACCGCGCTCACCCGGCTCGACCAGAACCGCGCGCGCTCGCTCCTGGCGGCCAAGGCAGGAGTGCGCGTGCGCGACGTCACGAAGCTCGCGATCTGGGGCAACCACTCGGCGACGCTGTATCCCGACTTCACCAATGCATCGATCTCCGGTAAACCGGCCGCCGAGAGCGTCGACCGATCATGGCTCGAGTCCGACTTCATCCCCGCCGTGCAGCAACGTGGCGCCGCCGTCATCGCGGCGCGCGGTGCCTCGAGCGCGTTCTCCGCGGCGCAGGCGATCGTCGACCACGTGCGCAGCCTCGTCACTCCCACGCCGACCGACGACTGGTTCAGCGCCGCCGTCGTCTCGGACGGCAGCTACGGAGTGCCGCAGGACATCGTCTCCTCGTTCCCGCTGCGATCCAAGGGGGACGGCGGCTACGAGATCGTCCAGGGCGTCGCGCTCGACGCGTTCGCGAAGCAGAAGGTCTCCGCGACGATCGCGGAGCTGGAGCACGAGCGCGACATCGTTACGGACCTGCTGGAGAGCTAACTCCGGGCGCGATCGCTCTTCGTTGCGGGCCTGACAGGAACGGGAGGCCCTGTCGACGCCTGATTGAGCTTCGCGCGACTCACTGAAGTCGACGCCGCGCCGGGCGCGTTGCCTCGGTCGGGCTGCCCGCCGCTCCGGCGGGTCCTGCGGGCGCTCCCCGAGTGGCAGAGCACCTCGTCCTGCCGCGGCCGCACCCTGCCCGCCGTATCGGCGGGCACCCTCCCTCGACCCGCCCGGCGCGGCTGCATAGAGCCGGTCGCGACCAGTCGAAGACCGAACACGCTCCGACCGACGCGGCACCTCGCAGCGCGGGGACGGCGGTGGCGGGCCCGCGCGATCCGGACTCCGCGCGCGCCGCAGCACGCGCGGCGAGGAGGCGGCGGGGGCAGCGCGAGAGGGAGCGGCCCGCCCGGGACGCACCGCGAGCCACCCGCCCCCCCGGTGCCGGCGCGCGGGGGTCCGCCCGCGCCGACCCCGCGCCCGATGCCACACGTCCCCGCCGCGACGGAACGTCGCGCGCACACCACGAGCCGTCGTGCTATCACCGGGCCGTGACGGAAGGGGAGCAGGTCGCTCATCCGACGGATGAGGAGCAGGTGCGCCGGCTGTA
>JBBPYG010000069.1:0-2876 GCA_038200085.1 Candidatus Limnocylindria bacterium
ACGTCGCCGCCGGTCCGCCAGACCAGCCACGCGGCGACGGCCATCGTGAGATAGAGCGCCGTCCACACCGGACCGAAGACGGCATTCGGGGGATTCCATGTCGGCTTCCGCAGCGACGGATACCACCGGCGCAGCTGGGGCATCGTCGCCCGGCTTCCGACAGCCGCCGCACCGAAGCACACGCCAAGCGCCACGCCCAGGGCGACCCACTCGTTCACCGAACGCGGTCCCCGGTGTTCGGACCTTCGTCTATCCGGCGCGGAGCGCTCGCCACGGCCACCGACATCGCCGAGATGGGGGGCGTCGCGAGCGACGCGCGATCCCTGGCGACAGCGCTCGTCACCGTCGTATCCGGCTGCTGAACGATGTCCCGCGTCGGCGCTCGTCGGTCCGCCCGACCGAGGTACGTTCGTAGCCCTTCCGCGAGGGGCGTCAGGCGGCGCGGCATCGCGGCCAGGAGCGGCGCCGTGTCGACCGTGGCCGGCTGATTCACGAAGTCGACGGCGCCCGGCGTGAGCGGCGGCCGCGAGAGCAGCTGGAGCGGCCACGCGGCCAGCTTCAGAAGGAACTCGGGTCCCGGAATGACCGCTCGGCGACGGCGGCTGATCCGCAGCGCGACGCGGACGATGTCCCGCATCGTGAGCGTGTCGGGGCCGCCGATCTCGAAGACCCGGTCGCGCGCGGCGTCGGACCGCAGTGAGTCGGCGGCCAGCTTCGCGATGTCGTCGATGAACACGGGCGCGAGCAACTGATCGCCGCTGCCGGTGAGCGGCACGAACGGCAGCCACCCCGCGAAGCCGAGGAAGCGGTTGAGCGCGACGTCGCCGGGGCCGTACACCCAGGTGGGCCGAATGATGGTGTAAGGGATACCGGAGGCTCGCACCGCCTGTTCGGCGCGCCACTTCGCGCGGAACCAGGAACGCCGCGAGTCAGGCGCCGCCCCAGCGCCAGACATGTACATCACACGGCGCACGCCCGCGGCGGCCGCGGCGGCGACCAGCCGCTCAGTCCCGGCGGCATCGACGGCCTCGAACGTTCGCCCGGTGCGCGGCGACTCCATCGGATAGTTCGTGAACGCGAGACTGATCACCAGCGCGTCGACGCCCGCGACGGCGGCCTCGAGCGATGCGGGCTCGGCGACGTCGGACCGCCGGACGTCGAGCTCGTCAGGTAGGGCCGCGGCCGCGTTGTCCGGCCGATGAGAGAGCACGATCACGTGGTCTCCGCGGCGATGAAGCTCGCGCGCGATCGCGCCTCCGACGAATCCCGAGCCCCCCGCGACGGCGACGCGCAGCGGATCCGGCCGTGACGCTACAGCCGGAAGCAGACGCTCGATGGCGCTGCGGCGGTGCGCGAAGATCGACGCGAGCCTCCGCCGCACGATGAGCGCGTTCACGAGGTCCCCGAGCGGCCCGAACGGGAGCTCATACGCGACCTCGTCGCTGATGCGCGTCCAAATGACGTCGCCGAGGTGCTCGTCGTGAAAGGTGTGCGTGTGCTCCCAACGCGCGTACGGACCGCGCTCCTGGACGTCCACGAACGACTCCGGCGGGTCGAACCTGGTGATGCGGCTGATCCACGCCGCCGGGATCCCGAGGAGGGGCCGGAGGCGGTAAACGAGGCGGAGGCCCCGGCGCATGGCGCGGTCCCGGCTGACCATCTCGAAGCGCATCTCCGCCGGCGTGATGCGCGCGAGGTTCTCCGGCCGCGAGAAGAACTCGAAGACCTCGGCGCGTGGCCGCGCGACGATCTGTTCCGAGCTCAGGTGATGGACGCTCAAATCTCGGCACCTTCGGCCCGCGTCACGGCGAAGCGCACCGCCTCGTACGCGCCGGCGGCGCCCACCAGCCCGTAGATCACCCGGCTCATGGCGTTCGTCCGGCCGAAGCCAAGGCCGACGAGCGTCGCGACGAGATCGAACCGCGCGAGCGCCACCAGACCCCAGTTGATACCGCCAACGGCGAGAAGGAGCCGCGCGAGCAGGTTGATCGAGCGCATCGAAACCTCCCATGGGTTCCTGTATAGATTTTGTAGAGCGTGCGAGGGAAACCTACCCGGCCCATGGGACCCTTGTCAAGGGTCTGTAGAGAGTGTCTACTGGGAGGATGAACGGTCCCGCGGCTCGTTTCCGCATCGGCGAGCTCGCGCGGCGCACGAGAGTGAGCCCCGAGCTGCTGCGCGCGTGGGAGTCCCGCTATGGCCTGCTGCGGCCGGAGCGGACCGCCGGAGGGTTCCGCCTCTATTCGGTGACCGACGAGTGGCGCGTGCGTCGGATGCGCGCGCTCGTGAGGTCCGGGCTGTCGGCGAACGAGGCCGCCGGCGCCGTCGTCCGCGAGGACAGCTCTACGGGCCACGGGACGACGGTATCCCCCGCCCTGCTGGAGGAGCTGGACGCGGCCCTCATGGCGTTCGACGAGCCGGGAGCGCACAACGCGCTCGACCGCCTTTTCTCGACGGTCGCGCTCGATCGCGCCCTGGGGCAGGCGATTCTTCCCGAGCTGCGCTCCGTCGGCGACCGCTGGGCCGCCGGCACGGTCAGCGTCGCGCAGGAGCACTTCGCGGCGACGCTCGTCCGGGGAAGATTGCTCGGGCTCGCGCGCGGGTGGGACGAGGGGCGCGGTCCTCGAGCGCTGCTGGCCTGCCTTCCGGACGAGCTGCATGACATCGGGCTGATCGCGTTCGGACTGCTCCTGCACGCGGAGGGGTGGCGGATCCTCTACCTCGGCCAGGACGCGCCTCTTGATACGGTGGTCACCGCGCTCAAGAGGTGTCGAGCGAACGCGCTGGTGCTGGCTTCCGTCGAACGTCACCGGTTCGACAGCGCGGCGCACGAGCTCGGACCTGTCGGGCGGGGCACGACGACCGCGATCGGCGGC
>JBBPYG010000070.1:0-6733 GCA_038200085.1 Candidatus Limnocylindria bacterium
CACTTCAGCGACGAGCAGGTCATCGAGCTTGGCGCGTTCGTGTCGCTCACCTACGGACAGCAGCGCGTCATCAAGACCTGGGGCGTCGGCCACAACGAGCTCCCGGCCGAGGCGGGTGCGGGCCTCGCCCCGCCGGCCAGCCGATGACCCACCTCCCCGGGACCGCCGACGAGATCCGCGCGCGCGTGCCCGCCGTCCTTCAGGCCTACGCGCGCACGCGGGATGCAGCGTCTCCTCGCGGACGTCAACGACGTCGTGGGCAGCACAGCTAGATGGCGACGTCCACCAGCGCGTTCGGCCGCCAGCGGATGAGGCGGTTCTCGATCGCCGTGATGACGGCCTCTGCCACGAGGGCGACCGCGGCGAGGATGAAGATCGAGGCGAACACGCCGTTCACGTTGAACGTGTTCTGCGCCGTCGCGATGACGAGCCCGAGGCCCTGCGTGGAGCCGAGGAACTCGCCGACCACCGCACCGACCAGGGCGAAGCCGAAGCTCGTGTGCAGGCTCGCGATGATCCACGACATCGCGGAGGGGACGATCACCTCCGTCGTCACCTGCCGCGGGCTCGCGCCGAGGATCCGCGCGTTCGCGATGAGGTTCCGCTCGGCCTCGCGCGCCCCCTGGAAGGCGTTGAAGAACACCACGAAGAACACCATCACCACGGCGAGCGCGACCTTCGAGGGCATGCCGAGGCCGAGGGAGACGATGAACAGCGGCCCGAGGACCACGCGAGGGATCGAGTTGAGGGCCTTGATGTACGGAGCCAGGATCTCCGACAGCAGGCGGTTGCGGCCGAGCACGATGCCCGCGACGATCCCGAGCGCGACCCCGATCAGGAAGCCGATGACGGTCTCCTCCAGGGTGACCGCGACCTGCTGCCACAGCGGTCCCTGCGCGGTCCCCTGGGTGGACCAGATGTAGATGCGCTCGGCGACCCCGCTCGGTCGACCCCAGAAGAACGGGTCGATGACCCCGAGGCGGGAGGCGAGTTCCCAGCCGCCCAACAGCGCGACGCCCAGGCCGACGCGCAGCGCCTGCACGAGCACGTTCCTCCGGCGGGCGGCGGCACGGCGTGTCGCGGATCGAGAACGCGACGCCGGTCGGTCGGCCAGGGGCTCAGTGCGCGCGCTTAGCTCGCTCATAGCTCACCAGCACCTCATCGCGGAGGTCGGACCAGATCTCCTGGTAGATGCGCGCGAAGCGCGGCTCGAAGCGTATCTCCGAAACGTTCCGCGGACGGGGAAGGTCCACCACGTAGTTGCCTTTGATCGTGCCGGGACCAGCCGAGAACACGAAGACGCGATCGGCGAGCGCGATGGCCTCCTCGAGGTCGTGCGTCACGAAGAGCACCGAGGCAGACGTGGAGGACCAGATCGCGAGCAGTTCATCCTCCATGAGCGATCGGGTCTGGACGTCGAGGGCGCTGAACGGCTCGTCCATCAGCAGGATCTCGGGCTCCGTGATCAGACTCTGCGCCAGGGCGACGCGCTTGCGCATGCCGCCCGAAAGCTGATGCGGGTAGTAGCGCTCGAATCCGCGCAGGCCGACGCGCTCGACCCAGTCCCGTGCTCGCGCCTTCGCCTCGGCGTCCCGGGCGCCCCGATATCTGGGGCCGGCCGCGACGTTGTCCAGCACGCTCTTCCACGGGAACACCGCGTCGCTCTGGAAGACGTAGCCGACGCGCGCGCCCGGTTTCGGGTTCGCGCTGCCGAGGACGTCGATGTCGCCCTCGCTGACCGGCTCAAGGCCTGAGACGAGCGCGAGAGTGGTCGATTTTCCGCAGCCCGTCGGGCCGACGATCGCGCAGAATTCCCCCGCGCGCACCTCCATGTTCACGTCCCGCAGAGCGGTGTAGGCGTCGCCCGAAGGCGTCCGGAAGTTCTTGGTCACGCCGCTCAACCGGATGACCGGAGGCCGCCCGTCCGCGGCGCCCCCCTTCAACCGTGCCTCATGCTCAGCGGCAAGGCATAGTCCTCTGGTCCCGCCGCTGTCAAGGCGGCGTGCGGATATGCCAGAGGGCCGCGATGAGACCCCAGTGAGGAGACGATGGGATGAGATTGGCCAAGCGCTTCGAGATACTCGGCGACCCGACGAAGTTCGAGATGGAATTCCAGCGGGAGGCGGTCCAGGTGATCGCCGAGGCCGATCGCCGTCTCGCGCTGGGGCGCGCGACGAAGGCGCTCCGCACCGCGCGCGACCGCGCGGAGCGCAACGGGCTGGGGCTCGTGCAGCGGACCACGGGGGCGAGCGATCTCGAGCGATGGGGCAGCCTCGCGAGCGCGGTCTACTGGGTCGAGCAGCTCGAGCGGCAGCTCGAGAAGGGCGCGAACTCGCCCCGCCCCGGAGCGGCGAAAGCGCCGCCGGCGCCCGCGGACGCGCCGTCGGCGGAAAGCTCGCTGGGCCTCACGGCTGTTCCCGGCGCCGTCGCGGTCGAGTTCGACACGCCCGGCCACCGGTCCGTGGTCGATCTTTCGCCGGATGATGCCCGCGCCTTCGCCATCGACCTGATCGTCGCGGCGTCCGAGGCCGCGCGCATGGCGGTGGACGAGCCGAAGCGCCTGCACTGACCCGCTACGGCGTGCCGAAGCGCGTGCCGAGGACGGTCCGGGAGATCCTTGCGGTGTCCTGCGAGCCGGTGATGCCGGGCTTCTCCTCGAGGATCGTGGCGATCGCGAGAGCGGGACGGTCGAACGGCGCGAATCCGATGAACCACGCGTCGGGGGCGCCCGGCGTCGTCTCGGCCGTGCCGCTCTTCCCCGCCGTCGGTACGGCGAATCCGAGGAAGGGGAAATACACCGTGCCGAACGGATCGGTGACGACCGCCCGCATGCCGTCCCTGATGAGCGACAGATCGGTCGGAGCGCTCTGCGCGTGCCCCGCCTCGGTCATCGGGAACGACTTGGTCGTCGCGCCAGCGCGGTCGCGAAGTTCGATCACCAAGCGCGGTCGCCACACGATGCCGTCGTTCGCCAGCGCCGCCGTGTAGTTCGCCATCTGCAGAGGGGTCGCGAGCAGGTATCCCTGGCCGATGGCGAGGTTCGTCGCGTCACCCGGATTCCACACCGCGCCCGCGGGATCGTTCGCGAACTGCTGCGCCTTCCACGTCCGGCTGGGAACGACTCCCGCGTCCTCGAAGACGTAGTCGATGTCCGTGCCCTTGCCGAGACCGAAGCTCATCGCCTCCCCTGGCAGCAGATCAGGGTTCGCGTCGTTGAGGCGCTTCCCGAGCTCGTAGAAGAAGGAGTTGCAGGAGCGCGCGAGCGCCGTGCGAAGGTCGATCGGTCCGAGGTCGCTGGTCTCGTGGTTCAGCTGGCTCCACTGCGGGCCGTAACCCGTCCAAACGGCGGGGCACGCGACGCGCTCCCCCGCGTGATACAGGCCCTGGTGCAGCGCCGCCGCGGCGGTGATCGGCTTGAACGACGAGCCTGTCGGGTAGCGGCCGAATGTCGCGCGGTTGAACAACGGCTTGCGCGGGTCGGCGTTGATCTGCGCGACGCCGGCGTCCTGACGGATGAATGCGCCGAGGTCGAACGACGGGCGGCTGGCGATCGCCTGCACTTCACCGGACCACGGATCCTCCACGACGACGGCGCCCTTCTGATCGCCGAGCGCGGTCTCCGCCGCCCGCTGCATCGCCGGATCGAGCGCGAGCACGGCATCCTGGCCGGGGACGGGCGCCTTCTCGGCGAACGCCCGCACCAGCCTCTCGTCGCTCTCGACGACGCCGAGCCGCCAGCCGACGCTCCCCCCAAGCACGTCGTCCAGCGTCGCTTCGAGGCCCGTCTTTCCGATGGTGTCGCCCGCAAGGAAGCCGCGGTCCGCGCGCTTGGCCGCGTCCGCCTCGTTGGCCTCGCCCACGTACCCGACGGTCTGCGCGGCGAGCCCGGTCGGATACGAGCGCACGCGCTGCGCCTGGAGCTGCGCGCCCTCGATGACCGAGAGCTTCGACCGCGCGTCGGCGCTGAGATCGAAGATCGTCTTCACGGGGACGAAACTCTCGGGGCGAACCCAGCTCTGCGTGTACTTGGCCTTGATCTCATCGGGCCGGAGGCCGACGATCGGCGAGAGGCTCGCGAGCATCGCCGCCTCGTTCTTGATCTGTCCGGGCACGACGCCGACGACGGAGGCATCGACGAACGTCGCGAGCTCGCTGCCGTCGCGCGCGAGGATGCGTCCGCGGCTGGTGGGAACGCGGGTCATGCGCACGAGCCGACCGGATGAGAGCTGCGGCAGGAGCGCCTCGGGGGACCAGTCGATCCGCCACGCCGCGCTTTCCTTCTCACCGACGAGCACGAGCGAGAGATCCGTCCGCGCGCTGAAGTCGCCGACGCGCGCCGTGTGGAACACGGTCGTCAGCGGTACGGTCGCGTGTCGCGGATCGGACTTTCCGTCCGCTCCCGCCGGGTGCACCGCGTCACCGGTACGCACCTCGAGCGAGCGCAGCGTCATCTCCTCCGCGATGCGCGGCACCCGTTTGACCGTCGCGTCATCGCCGTACCGGTCCCGTGATCCGTCGGTCAGCGCGCTGAACATCGCGGCGTAGTCGCCGCTGGCCCACGCCGACGCGTAGGCGCGCGCGACGGGCTCCGGTTGCGGCGGAGCGGCCGCCTCGCACGCGGAAGCGACGGCCGCCCACGCGAACGCCACGGCGAGGACCGCGCCGCTGCCGCGACGGCGCCGCGACATCAATACCCGGCCGCGAGCCCCTCGCGCCGGGGATCGGCCCCTCCGGCGAGCGCGCCACCAGGCTCGATGACGATCGCCTGCGCCCCGCCGGTGATCTCCGCCCAATCGGGCAGCACGCGCACCTCGTGCCCTCGTTCCGCGAGCGCGCGCCGCACATCCTCCGGATAGCGCGCCTCCATGCGCAGTTCGCGGCCCTGTTCGTGGTACCAGCGCGGCTGGTCGATCGCCTCCTGTACGCCCTGGCCGTGGTCGATCAGCGCGACGGCGAGCTGGAAGTTCGTCTGCACCTGCGCCTGGCGCCCCGGGGTGCCGAACACCAGACGGGGCGTCGTAGTCGCGCCGTCGAGGGCCATGACGGCGTTAAGCGTGTGCACCGGCCGCTTTCCCGGCGCCAGCGCGTTCGGCGACCCCGCGTCGAGCGAGAACCCGGTGAGGCGGCTGTTCAGGAGGATGCCCGTGCCGGGGACGATCGCGACCGCGCCGAACGCGGTGAAGACGCTCTCGATGAGCGAGACGGCATTGCCGTCGCCGTCGACGACGGCGAGGTACGTCGTGTCGGCCGGCGTCGCGGCCGCCATCGCACCGGCCGCGGCGCGATCGCTGGCACGGTCGGGCAGCGCTGCGCGGCGCGCCTCGATGAACGCGGGCGCCAGCAGGTCGTCGGCGGAAAAGGGAACGGCGCGAGGATCTCCGGCGTACGCATCGCGATCCGCGAACGCCAGCTTCTTGATCTCGACCATCTCGTGCACGAGATCGGCGCCACCCCACGGCATGGCGGCGAAGTCCCAGCCCGCCGCGATCGCCAGCTCTTCGAGGAGCACGTGACCCTGCGAGACCGGGGGCTGCCCGAACACTCGGAGGCCGCGATACGCGACGCTGAGCGGCTCGCGGCGCTCGGTCGCGTGCGCCGCGAGGTCGTCGCCGTCGATGTCGCCGCCGAGCCGCGCGATCCCCTCCGCCAGGCGCTCCGCGAGCGGGCCGCGGTAGAACGCGGAAGCGCCCTGCCGCGCGATCTCGCGCAGCGAACCGGCGAGATCGGGCTGGACGACCACCTCGCCGGCACCGAGGTCGCGCCCCCGCGGGCGGAACACGGCCACGCACCCGGCGTCGGCGCCGAGGGCATCGGAATGGGCGGCGATGTCGTCCGCGAGCACGTCACTGACCAGGAAGCCGTCGGCCGCGTAATGGATCGCCGCTCGGAGGGCGCGCTCGAGGCCCAGGCGGCCGCCGTCCTCCATGAGGTCGCCCCATGCCGCCACGACCCCGGGCACCGTCGCCGTTCGCGCCCCGCCGACCGGGAAGCCGGCCCGGAAGGAGCCGACGTCGAGGCGGCGCGCCGCGGCGCCTGAGCCGTTGTACGCGGTGACGCGCCGGGTCCGCGCGTCGTAGACGAGCGCGAACAGGTCGCCACCGATGGACGTCCGGTGCGGGAGGACGACGGCGCATACCGCCGCGGCGGCGACCGCAGCGTCGATCGCCGAGCCACCCTCCCGAAGGCTTTCGATCCCGGCGATCGTCGCGAGGTGGTGCCCGCTCGCCACGAGACCACCCGTCGCCCGGATGGTCGGGCGGGTCGTCACGGCTCTCATTCCAGTGAAGATGCTAGCCGCGAGCGGGGGCTCGGCGGCCGGTCACAGCAGGGCCGTCATCGCGGCGCGCGTGACGAGCGCCGCGAGCACCGCGACGGTCACGCCGAGCGCGAGCGACCGCCGCGGGCGCTGGACGACCGACGCCAGCGCGACGGCGAGCGCGAGGAGCAGCACGTGCGGCTCCTCGCCGGTCAGCAGCGCGGCGAAGAGGACGTAGCCGATGGCGACCCAGCCGATCACCGCGGACGCGTCGATCGCGACGACGACCGCCGCGACGCCGGCGGCGAGCGCCGATCCCCAGAGCACGATGTTCTCCGCGGCGTGCCTGAAGGCACCGCCGGTCGCGACGTACGCGAACGCGGCCATGGCGAGGGCATCGAACGACGCGACGAGGGTCCGCGTTAGGTTCGCCATGGCGCCGACAGTAGAGCGCGCGCTCAGGCCTCGATCGCGAGG
>JBBPYG010000071.1:0-11225 GCA_038200085.1 Candidatus Limnocylindria bacterium
AGGGCGTCGAGAACGTGCTAAAGGTCAACGTCGAGGACTGCAAGGCCAACCCGAAGCTCTGCGGGAACGTGAAGCCGACGGACTCGGTCGACACCGCAGCGCTCTTCGACAATAGCTTCGCGCAGAAGGTGAAGAAGTAGTCGGCACCCCGCCGAACTGTGGTCGGCAGCACGCTACTGAAGTCGACGCCGCCGCGCGGGCGTCCGCCCGTCGCTCCCGGACGTCTAGCGAGGTCCGGCACCCAAGTGTGTCGCCGGGATGGAGCCCATGCGGCCGCTCTGGTAGTCAGCGACGGCCTGCACGATCTCTTCGCGCGTGTTCATCACGAACGGGCCGTATTGCACGATCGGTTCGCTGATCGGGCGGCCGCCGAGCATGAGCAGGTCGAAGGACGGGGTCCGGCCGTCCTGACGAGGGCCTGCGTCGACGCGCACGGTGTCGCCTGGGCCGAAGAAGGCGAGCTGGCCTGACTGGAGGCGGACCCGCTCGTCGCCGACGGTGCCGGAGCCGGCAAGGGCGTACACGAGCGCGTTGAAGTCCGGCGACCACGGTGCCTCGAGGTGGGCCCCCGGAAGCAGGGTCACGTGGGCGTAGGTGATCGGGGTGTGCGTGACCCCTGGACCCGCGTGCCCCGCGAGGGTGCCGGCGATCAGGCGGATGAGGGCGCCGCCGTCCGCGGAGCGCAGCAGCACCAGAGAGGACGCGTCGATGTCCTGGTAGCCCGGCGGCGTCCACTTCTCCGCGCGCGGCAGGTTCACCCAAAGCTGGACCCCATGGAACAGCCCGCCGCTCGCGACGAGCTTTTCCGGTGGCATTTCCGAATGCACGATGCCCGCTCCCGCCGTCATCCACTGCGTCGCGCCGTTCGTGATCAGTCCCCCGCCGCCGGTGGAGTCCTTGTGCTCGAACGCTCCATCGATCATGTAGGTGACCGTCTCGAATCCCCGGTGCGGATGATCCGGTGCCCCCTTGGCCTCGCCGGGCGCGTACTCGACTTCCCCCATCTGGTCGAGCATCAGGAAGGGATCCGCGATCCGCCGGTCGAGCCCCGGGAAGGGCCGCCGCACGGGGAAGCCCTCGCCCTCGAACGTCTTGAGCGCGTTCACGATCCCGCGTACGGGTCGCGGCCGGCTCTCCTCCAGCAGGGGCACCGAAACGATCGGCAGGTCGAGCGGATCGGCGGCGGTCACAGCAGGCACAAGGGTCTCCTCACGAGCAGAAAGTTGCTTCTACAACCACAACCCGCACCAGGGCCAACCTATTCCAAGCAGAATCGCCGAGAACAGCCGGTGTTGCGTCGCCGCGTCAGCCGGAGAAACCCAACGCCGCGCGGGTAGCGTCGACGTCGCGGGTGATCTGCGCCGCCAGCTCCTCGGGCGATCCGAAGTGCCGCTCGTCGCGCAGCCAGCGGATGAACGACGCCGTGGCCCGGCGCCCGTACGCGTCCCCGGCGAAGTCGAGAAGGTGGGCCTCGAGCACCTTGGGCCCGCCGCCGAAAGTCGGCCGGACGCCGAGACTCGCGGCAGCGGCGTAGTCGTGCCCGTCGACGGCGACGCGCATGGCGTAGATCCCGTCTTTGGGAAGAAGGCGTTCGGGCGGCGTCGCGATGTTGAGCGTCGGGAAGCCGAGGCCGCGCCCGCGTCTATTGCCGTGGACGACCTCTCCCTCCACCGCATACGGACGGCCCAGGAGCCGTGTTGCCTCCTCGACGGCGCCGGCCGCCAGGGCGTTGCGGATGCGCGTCGAGCTGACGGGCGCAGCGCCGTCGGCGACCCGCGGGAATGCGTCAACCTCGAAACCGAGCTCGGCCCCGAGAGCCGCGAGCCCGCGAACGTCGCCCTCCCGGCGGTGACCGAACTGGAAGTCGGGGCCGACCACGATGCGCCGGACGTCTCCCGCATTCGCCAGTCCCGCGGCGAACTCACCCGCGGTCAGCGACGCGAAGCGCTCGTCGAACCGGAAGAGGACCACAGCGGCCGCGCCCGCGTCCCTCAGCAGGCGAATGCGCTCGCGGGCCGACGACAGCGCCGACGCCGGCGCTCCGGGCGCTACGACCTGGATCGGAAGGGGGTCGAACGTGGCGGCGACCGCCATCGCGCGCGCGGCCGCCGCGCCGGCCGCCAGGTGCGAGATCAGCGCGCGATGGCCGACGTGCACTCCGTCGAAGACGCCGATAGCGAGGTGCAGAGGACCGTCGGGCCAGCCGCTGAAGTCGTGCAGCTCGCCGGCCGCGGGGGCTTCTCCCTCATTCAATCGATGGAGTGCAGGGGTGCGGCGGGGGTCGAAGCAGGAGCGCTGACCCTCCGGCGCCGCGCCGCCACACGCGACGCGCGCGTCCGCTTGCGCGGAGGCGCGCGGAGGAACGGGATGGGTGTGGCGACCGCGAGGATGTAGCCGAGGTAGTTCCCCTGGAAATAGCGGCCGAAGAAGAGGAACACCAGGAGCGTGGCGGCGTAGCCCGCGAGCAGCATCGGGATCGTCGGCGAGCGCCACAGCCGGCGCAGCGACCACACCGCGATCGGTGCGGCGACCGCGATCTCGATCACGGCGAACGGGAAATCCGCCTGTCGGTACGGGATCACGCCCAGGGAGAGGAGCAGGGCCGAGAAGCCCATGCCGCTGATCGGATACGTCCACGCGGCGCCCCCGGCGTTGTACCGCACGACGTCGTCGTAGAAGGCGCCCCAGTCGTTCAGCAGGAACGGCAGGAACGTCACGCCCAGCAGCAGCGCCGCCGGCCACAGCGGCCGCCAGAGGACGGTCCACGCCTCTCGCAGCGTGCGCGGGCGCTTGGTCGCGAGGATGTAGGCGAGCACGAAGGGCAGGATGAAGATCGCGTGGAGCTTGGCCGCCGCGCCCGCCGCGAAGGCAAGGCTTGCCAGCGTGCGGCGTTCGCGCTGGAGGAGCGCGATGCCGGCGAAGAGGAACAGCAGGACGAAGAAGTCGTTGCGGCCCTCGACGACGAATGGGAACAACTGTGGGTTCAGTCCGACGAGCGCGACCGCCGCGAGGCGCCGGTCAGTGCCGCGAACGAGGAACGGCACGATCGCGAGCGTCGCGACGAACGCGGGCAGGTACAGGTAACGCTCGTCCCAGAACGCGCCGAGGTGTCCGAACGCCCAGACGAAAGGGGCGGTGATCAGGAAAAGCATCGGGAAGTACGTCAGGTGGTAGAGGGCGGGATTGTTGAGCATCGGCCAGTAGTAGAGCGGCGTGTCGAGGTAGTCGGCGACATAGGGGTTCTGACCCGCGAGGAGCTTGCGCGACGCCTCCTCGATCATGAGCGCGCCGTCGTGGATGTAGGTGTACGGTCGGCCGGTCTCGCGCAGGACGATCGAGGCGATCGTCGGGACGATCACGAACGCCGCGACGATCGCGGCCAGGTGGAGCGCGCGGGCGCGCGGCGTGAACGCCGCACCGTCGCGCCGGTCGCGAAGCGGGTACGTCACGGCGAGGGTCCCGGTCACGACGAGAAAGAGCACCGACGCCGGCAGCGGGAACAGCTGCCACAGCGGTACGTCGCGCTCGGCCCCGACGGTGGTGTGATTCGCGAACAGCAGGAGCCAGTTCGCCGTCGCGACGCCGCCGACGGCCTTGGCGTCGAGCGAAAGCTGCTGCCATGCGAAGAGCAGCCCGCGGACCGCGCGCTCGATGGTCTTCATGATCATTGTCGTCGGCCCCAGTCACCCAGGAGTTTATCGGCCGGTTCCGTCCGGTAACGGTCGTCAAGCACGGCGATGTGCGGGTCGGCCGGAACGAGGGCGGACAAGAGAGCGTCGCGTCCGTGCCCCCTGATCGTGTCCGCCCGGATCGCGGCGGCCGCGTCGAGCGCGCCGACCGCCAGGCGCCGCAGCGACACGAGGTGGGCCGCCGAGCCGGTGGCGCGCCCGATGTCGCGCGCGAGCGCGCGGATGTACGTGCCCCGTCCGCAGACGACGATCACGGCGAGGTCGGGCGGCCGCCACGACGCGATCGACAGCCGCTCGACCGTCACCTCGCGGGGGGGCAGCGCGGTCGTCTCCCCCGCCCGCGCGCGTGCGTACGCGGGCCTGCCGCCGATCTTGACTGCCGCGTACGCTGGCGGCACCTGCGTGATGGTCCCGCGGAACGGAGCAAGCTGGTCGTCGAGCCACGCCTCGTCACCGGTAGGCACCGCGCCGGCGCGCGTGGGCGCACCTTCGAGATCGTCGGTAGGCGTCTCGTGCCCGAAGCGCACGATCGCGGCGTACGCCTTCGCCGCGCCGTGCAGAAGCTCGACCGCCTTCGTCGCGCGGCCGATGAGAAGCGGGAGCAGCCCGGTCGCGAGCGGGTCGAGCGTGCCGCCGTGCCCGATGCGCTTCGTGCCGAGGACGCCGCGCGTCACCGCGACGACGTCATGCGACGTCCAACCGGACGGCTTGTCGACCGCGAGGATCCCTTCTGGGCCGGTCTGGAGGGTCAGGCGGAGACGCGGGCCGCAGCGAGCGCCGTGCGGGCGTCGGCGAGGACCTGCTCGCGGATGGCCCTTGGCGTCCCCAGCACCAGCGCGCCTGCGGCGCGCACGTGTCCCCCACCGGCGTACCGCGCCATGAGCGCGGATGCGTCGACCGAAGGCGGAGAAGCCGAGGTCCGGCACGAGATCTTTACGCCGCCGGGCACCTCGGTGAAGAGCAGCGCGATCCGCATCCCCTTGCTGCGCGCGATCTGTTCCACGAGCCCCGAGGAATCCTCGTCCCTCGCCATCGCCTCCTGGACGTCGCCCGAGCGCAGCTCGGTCCAGACGAGCTCGCCATCGGACTCGCGCGCCAGGCGCGAGAAAGCGAATCCCCAGAGCTTCAGGGCCTCGAACCGCTTGTTGCGGAACACGTTGTAAGTGATCGCCTGGAGGTCGGCGCCGGCGGCCCGCAGCCTCGCCGCCCGCTGGAGGGCGCGCTCGTCGGTGCTCGGGAACTGGAAAGACCCGGTATCGGTCATGATCCCGACGAGCGCCGCGGTCGCCATCTCTGAAGTCCACGGGACCCCGAGCGCGTCGATAACGCGCGAGACAAGCTCGGCCGTCGCGGCCGACGTGGCGTCGACGAGGTTCGCCGAGCCGAAGCCCGGGTTCGATACATGGTGATCGATGTTCACCAGCGGCGGACCGCTCGGGAGCGCGAACTTCGCGCGCCCGGCGTCGCCAAAGTCGACCGTCACCACGAGGTCGACGTCCTCTGTCGGAGGCGTCGTCACGTACCGGTCAGTTCGCGCGAGGAACGCTATCTGGTCGGGGACCGGGTCGGCGCAGTGCCAGCTGACGTCCGCGCCGAGCGCTTCCAGGGCGAGACCCAGGGCGACGCCCGATCCGATCGTGTCAGGATCGGGGTCGCGGTGCGAGACGATCGCCACGCGTCGCGCCTCTCGCAGCCGCCGCACGACCTCGTTCACTCCTGCTCGCCCTTCGAGACCTCGCGCAGCAACGCGGCGATACGCGTGGCTGTCGCCGCCGAGCGGTCGGCGACGAAGGTGAGGTCGGGAACGAAACGAAGCTCGGTCCGGGCACCGATCTCGTGCCGCAGGTGCTGCCGGGCGTCCTCGAGCGCCTTCATGGTCGACGCGACCGCGTCGTCGTCGCCGAGCACGCTCACGAATACACGCGCGCGGCGAAGGTCGGGGCTCGTCTCGACCGCCGTGACCGTCGGAAAGCTGATGCGCGGGTCGCGCAGCTCTTCGCTGATGATCGTGCCGAGCTCACGATGGAGCAGCGAGTTGACGCGGTCCGTCCTCTTGTAAGGCACCGGTCACCTCGGCTTCGGCTGGACCACGTAGCCCTCGATCACGTCACCGACGAGCACGTCGTTGTGCCCCTCGAGGACGATCCCGCATTCGAGGCCGGCGTTGACCTCGCGGGCGTCGTCCTTCACGCGCCGCAGCGTGTCGATGCGGCCCTCGTGCACAGGCGCGCCGCCGCGGATGAGCCGCGCCTGGGCGCCGCGGCGCATCAGGCCGTCCACGACCATGCAGCCCGCGATCGTGGTCTTGCCGGCGGTGAAGATCGCGCGCACCTCGGCGTGTCCGAGGATGCTCTCGACCATCTCGGGCTCGAGCATGCCGGTGAGCGCCTTCTCGACGTCCTCGAGCAGCTCGTAGATGACCTTGTACTGGCGGATGTCGACGGTCCCCTGCTCGGCGGCGCGCTTTGCAGGAACGTCGACGCGGTTGTTGAAGCCGATGACCACCGCTCCCGACGCGGCGGCGAGCGTGACGTCCGATTCGGTGATGTCGCCCACGGCGTCGTGGATGACGTTCAGCGCCACCTCGTCCTGAGGGACCTTCGCGAGCGCCCCCTTGATGGCCTCGAGCGAGCCCTGCACGTCGGCCTTGAGCACCACCTTGAGTTCCTTGGCCTTCCCCTCCTTGACCTGCGCGAACATCTCATCGAGCGTCGCCGGGCGTTCGGCGCCGGTCGCCGCGGCCCGGTCGCGCGCGTTCTGGGCCGCCTGCGCGCGCGCGGTCTTCTCGTCCCCGACCGCGCGCAGCACGTCGCCGGCCTCGGGCACCTCGGGTAGGCCGAGGATCTGTACCGGACGCGAGGGCTCCGCGCGACCGATGCTCTTGCCGTTGTGGTCCGTCATCGCGCGGACCTTGCCGAACGTCGTGCCCGCGACGATCAGATCCCCGCGATCGAGCGTGCCCGTCTGCACGAGCACCGTCGCCACCGGCCCGCGGCCCTTGTCGAGGTGCGCCTCGATCACGCGGCCGATCGCGGGACGGTCGGGGTCCGCCTTCAGGTCCGCGACGTCCGCGACGAGGAGCACGACCTCCACGAGGTCCTCGATGCCCTGCTTCGTTCTCGCGGATACCGGCACGAGCGGCACCTCGCCGCCGTACTCCTCGATCGTCACGCTCTGCTCGGCGAGTTGGCCCTTCACCTGGTCCGGGTTCGCGTCGCTCTTGTCGATCTTGTTGAGCGCGACGACGATCGGCACGCCGGCCGCGCGAACGTGGGAGATCGCCTCCACCGTCTGCGGCTGCACGCCGTCGTCCGCGGCCACGACGAGGATGGCGACGTCCGTCACCTGGGCGCCGCGCGCGCGCATCGCCGTGAACGCCTCGTGACCTGGCGTGTCGAGAAACGTCACCTTGCGGCCCTTGTGCTCGATCTGGTACGCGCCGATGTGCTGGGTGATGCCGCCCGCCTCGCGCGCCGTCACGTTCGTTTCGCGGATCGCGTCGAGGAGGCTGGTCTTGCCGTGGTCGACGTGGCCGAGGATCGTCACCACTGGAGGACGGGTGCGCAGCTTCGAGGTGTCTTCGTCCGTCCACAGGACCTGCTTCGTGGAGACCGGTTCGGCGAGGATCGCCTCGTCGATCTCGGGAACGAGGTCCTCCTCCGGCACGACCTCGAAGCCGAGCTCGCTCGCGACCAGCGACGCCGTCTCGAAGTCGACGGTCTGGTTGATCGTCGCCATCACGCCCATGTTCACGAGCGCGCGGATCACGTCGACGACGCTGATCTCGAGCGTCTTCGCGAGCTCACCGACGGGGATGGTCTTCGGCAGCGAGATCTGTCCCTGGTCCTCCGGGATGACAGCGACGGCCGGGACGGGAGCGACGGGGGCTGCCACGGGCTGTCCGCGGGACGGCCTGCGTCGGGGTCGCGGGCCGCGCTGCGGCGGGAATCTCCTCGGTCTGGCCTTCGGCATCGCCTACCCTCCTCGGTTCGTTCGACGGCGCTCGCGCACCGCCTGCGCCAGCTCCGCGCCGAGCGCCGTGGCCCGTTCGCTGTCGATCGGAGATTCGAGCGCCCGGGCGAGCGCGCCATCTCCCAGGCCCCGCGTGACGCACGCCTCGTCGGCGCAGACGTACGCGCCACGCCCGGACACCTTGCCGCGCAGATCGATCGACAGCGCGCCCTGCGGCGAGCGGACCACGCGCACGAGTTCGCGTTTCGGCCGGGTCGTGCGGCACGCGACGCAGGTGCGCTGCGGCGGTTCGCGGCGTGCGGCGGCGAGGGCGCTAACGGCGCTCGGCCTTCTTCTTCTTGCCGCCGAGGAGGGCGCGATCCTCCTCCTCCAGCTCATCCTCGTCCGCGGCAGCCGACTCGGCCTCGACCTCGGCCACCAGGTCGTGGCGGACCTCAGTCTCATCCTCGACGACGACCGGCTCGGGCACGACCTCCGGCTCGGGCTCCGGCTCGGGCTCGGGCTCGACCTCCGCTCGCACCTCGGACTCGCTGCGAATGTCGATGCGCCAGCCCGTGAGCTTCGCGGCAAGACGCGCGTTCTGCCCTTCCTTGCCGATCGCGAGCGAGAGGAAACGGTCGGGCACGACGACGTACGCCGTCTTGTCGTCCACGACGATGTCCACCCGGACGACCGGCGCCGGAGAGAGCGCGTTCTTGACGAACGCCTCGGGCTTTTCCTCGAACGGGATGATGTCGATCTTCTCGCCGCCGAGCTCGTTCACGATCGCCTGCACCCGAAGGCCCCGCTGCCCGACGCATGCACCGACCGGGTCGAGGCCCGGCTGCCGCGCGCGCACGGCGATCTTGCTGCGCGACCCGGCCTCGCGGGCGATGCCCACGATCTCGACCTGCCCGTGGTAGATCTCGGGGACCTCGAGCTCGAAGAGCCGTTTCACCAGACCGCGGTGCGCGCGGCTCACGATGATCTGGGGACCGTGGATCGTCCGGCGCACCTCGAGCACCAGCAGCTTGCGGTGCTGGCCGACGAAGTACCGCTCGTGCGGTGCCTGCTCGCTCCGCGGCAGGATCGCCTTCGCCTTGCCGAGCTCGATGATGGCCGAGCCCGCCTCGAAGTGGTCGATCTGCCCGTTGATGATGTCGCCCTCGCGGTCGGCGTACTCGGCGTAGACCTGCTCGCGCTCCGCCTCCCGCAGCGACTGCTGGATGACCTGCTTGGCCGTCTGCGCGCCGATCCGGCCGAGGGCCGCCGCCGACTCCTCGAGGGGTACGACGTCCCCGAGCTGCGCGTCGGGCTTGATGCGGCGGGCCGACTCGAGCTGGATCTGGAGTTTGGGGTCCTCGACCTTCTCCACGACATTCTTCAACAGGTACACGCGGAAGGCGCCCGTCTGGATGTCGACCTTGACGTCGATGTTCTCCTCGGCGCCGTAGGCGCGCTTGAGGGCGCGGGCGATGATGTCGCCAACGACCTCCTTGGGGAGGCCCTTCTCGGCGGAGAGCTGCGCGAGTCCGGCGACAAGCTCGCGGTTCATGCAGCGCTCCCCCTCTTCCTCTTCAGTTGGCCGCTCCGGTATCCGGGCGACAAAAAAAGGTGGGATCGCGCCCACCTTCCCGGCCCGAGCGGCGCGCGGACGTGGTCCGCGTACCGAGCGAAATGATAGCAGGGAACGGAGGGCGAGCGGGCCGATAGGGACGTCCCGGCGGAACCGGGTTCAGCGCCGAGCGGCGAGCCTCAGCGCCGCGGAGAGCCGTTCCTCGGTGCCGGCCTCCGCGGCGTTCGGTACCTGGCGGAGGGCCGCGGCCGCCTCCGCCGGGGTGTAGCCGAGGGCGACCAGCGCCGCCAGCGCCTCATCCTCGAGCACGGCGCTCGCGGGGACACCGCCCGCCGGGATGCCCGCGACCTTGGAGCGCAGATCGACGATGAGTCTTTCGGCCGTCTTCTTCCCCACTCCCGGCGCGCGCGCCAGGAAGGCGGAGTCGCCCGCAGCGATCGCCATGGCCACGTCGGGCGCGCGCGCCACCGACAGCAGCGCCAGCGCCGCGCGGGGGCCGACGCCGGAGACGCCGATCAGGAGCTCGAAGAGGGCGAGTTCCTCGCCGGAGTCGAACCCGAACAGCCACTGCCCGTCCTCGCGGACCACGTGGTGCGTGTGCAGAAGCACGTCGGTGCCGGCCGGCTGGCGTGGAACGAAGACGCGGTAGCCGATGCCACCGACGTCGACGACCACATGATCGACGCCGCGCGAGCGCACCTGGCCGCGGACCGACGCTATGAAGGCCGGCTCTCCCACGCGGAGCTCGCCGCGGTCACCGCGCGCTCGAAGCGCGCGCGGTACGCGTGGGTGAGCGCGATGGCCACCGCGTCGGCGACGTTGTCCTCGGCGATCTCGCGGCCGACGAGCACGCGCACCATGCGCTGCACCGCGCGCTTATCGGCGCCGCCCGCTCCGGTCACGGCGAGCTTGACCTCCTGCGGCGTGTACTCCACCACGGTCATTCGCACGCGCGCCGCGGCCAGAAGCGCGACGCCCCGCGCCTCCGCGACCGACATCGCGGTGCGCACGTTCCTGTTGAAGTACAACCGCTCCAGAGCGAGCGCCCCGGGCGCATGCGCGTCGATGAGCGCGTCGAGGGCGTCTGATATCGCGAGAAGCCGTTCGCCAGTGGTCCCGCTCGCGGGCGCGCGCACCATGCCGCAGTCCCGCAGCGCCGCGGGGTCGCGTGCCGCGTCGAGGATCGCGTAGCCCATCCCCGTCGTACCCGGATCGATACCGAGCACGATCAAGCGGTCTCGAGCACCTCTTCGGGCACGTCGAAGTTGGCGTGCACCTTCTGCACGTCGTCCAGCTCCTCGAGCGATCCCACCAGGCGCAGCACCTTGCGCGCCTGGTCGCCTTCCAGGTGGACGGTGGAGCTCGCACGCATCGAGACCTCGGCCGAGGCGGCGGGGATGCCGGCGGCCTCGAGCGCGCGCTTCACCCGCTCGATCGCGCCGGGGACCGTGTACACCGTGACGAGGCCGGGTTCGGTCTCGACGTCCTCCGCCCCCGCGTCGATCGCCACCAGGCCGATCTCCTCGGCCTCGTGGGTCCCCGGCTCGATCTCGAGGACGCCCTTCTGCTCGAAGATCCACTGCACCGAGCCTGACTCGCCGAGCTTGCCGCCACTGCGTACGAAGGTCGAGCGGATCTCGGACGCCGTGCGATTGCGGTTGTCGGTCGCCGCCTCGACCATGATCGAAACGCCGCCGGGACCGTATCCCTCGTACACGACGCTCTCCATCTGCGCGCCCTCGCCGGCGCCCGTCGCGCGTTCGATGGCGCGCTGGATGTTCGCGTACGGCATGTTCACTCCGCGCGCGCGATCGATCGCGAGCCGGAGCCGGAAGTTCGCGTCCGGGTCGCCGCCGCCTTCGCGCGCGGCGAGCATGATCTCGCGGGTCATCTTGGTGAAAACGACGCCTCGCTTGACGTCCGCGGCGCCCTTCTGGCGCTTGATCTGGCTCCATTTTGAATGCCCGCTCATCGTGGCGAATACTATCCGGACCCATGCCGCCGACCGC
>JBBPYG010000072.1:0-13477 GCA_038200085.1 Candidatus Limnocylindria bacterium
AACGAACCTCGGTTCCAGGACACTAGGTGGCGTGCGCCTTTGCGACGTCGCCGATGATCGCGGCGACCTCCCGGGGGCGCGACCACATCGACCAGTGGCTCGTCGGCAGGTCGACGTAGCTGACGTCCCGCAGCTCCGCGACACCCGCGAAGAAGGGATCCCCCTTCTCGACGGCGTCCTTGACGACCTGCGACGGCATCGCGGTGCAGATGATGACGCTCGGCACATCGAGCCGGGCGTCGTTGGTCAGCTCGGGCGCCTCGCGATACGCGCCGGCCGGCTCAGGCAGGGCGCGCCGGCGGAAGGTCTCGAGCTGCTCCGGAGACACGCCCTCGAGGCTGTTGAAGGGGTCGGCGGAGAGCTCCTCCGAGGTGGGCAGAGGCCACTCGACAGCGGGGAGCTCCCCGCCGATCGGCTCTTTCGTCGGACCGGTGTCGAGATACACCATGGCGGCGATCCGCTCCGGGACCCGGTCGCTCGCGCCGTAGCCCGAGGCACCAGCTCCGCTGTGGACGACCAGCACGACCGCGGTCCGCGCCGCCTTCACCGCGGCGCAGATGGCGTCCACGTGATCCGCCATGGTGATCGCGGATCTGTCGATGTCGGCGGCCTCGAGTCCGGGCAGCGTCAGCGCGGTGACGTCGTGGCCGTCGGCGCGCAGGGCGTCGGCGACACCGTCCCACGCCCAACCGCCGAGCCAGAACCCGGGGACAAGCACGATCGGTGCGGAGCCCATCTCTACCCTCCGATGAAGGACATCTCGATCTTGCGCAGGCCCCCGGTCTCGTCCGAGCGGATCTCCGAGTAACGGTCGGTGCGGGCGCGCCACACGTCGGCGACGGCCTCCGCGAGCTCGCCGTCGGTCGCGCCGCTGCGAAGCAGCCCCTTCAGGTCCGTTCCGGCCGTCGCGAAGAGGCACGTGTACAGCGACCCGTCGGCCGAGATCCGGGCGCGCGTGCAGTCGCGGCAGAACGCCTGCGTCACGGAGGCGATGACGCCGATCTCGCCGCTGCCGTCGCGATATCGCCAGCGCTCCGCCACCTCGCCCGGGTAGTTGGGGTCGATCGGTTCCAGTGGAAGCTCGGCGTCGATGGCCGCGACGATCTGTCGCGCCGTCACGACATCGTCGAGGCGCCAGCCGTTCGTGTGGCCAACATCCATGTATTCGATGAAGCGCAGGATCTGCCCGCGCTCACGGAAGAATCGCGCCATCGGCACGACGCTGTCCTCGTTCATGCCGCGTCGCACGACCATGTTCACCTTGACCGGCGTCAATCCCGCGGCGATCGCCGCGTCCATGCCTTCGATGACCCTCGTGACCGGAAAGTCGACGTCGTTCATCGAGCGGAACACCGTGTCGTCCAGCGAGTCGAGGCTGACGGTGACGCGGTCGAGTCCCGCGTCTGCGAGGGCGCGCGCCTTGCCTGCGAGGAGCGAGCCATTCGTGGTGAGCGTGAGGTCGATCCCGTCGATCCTGGCGAGCATGGACACGAGCTTTTCGACGTCCCGCCGCACGAGCGGCTCGCCGCCGGTCAGGCGGATCTTGCGAGCGCCCAGGCCCACGAACACGCGGGCAACGCGCTCGGTCTCCTCGAAGCTCAGGAGCTGTGACCGACCGAGGAACTGGTACTCGCGGCCGAAGACCTCCTTCGGCATGCAGTACACGCACCGGAAGTTGCATCGGTCGGTGACGGAGATCCGCAGATCGCGGAGCGGTCGTCCGAAGACGTCGTCGAGGGTCACATATGCAAGTCTATGAGAGCGGACGCCGGCGGATGGCCCCCTTGACCGTTTCAGGGTCCGGAAAGCCACCCTCTCGCGCCATGGAGTGAACGAGCTCGCCGTCTACTGAGACGTCGAACGTGCCCTCCTCCCACGGGATGATCTCGATCGAGGACAGTCGCTGTCCGAACTCCACCATGAGCGCCCTTGCGAGCTCGACCGTTTCCGATTCGTAGCCGCATTCGGCGCAGTAGGTGATGGTCACCTTCGAGCGCATCAGGCCGGGGCGCGCTGCACGATCTCGACTATCTGGCGGACGACCTCGCGGTTGGCGAACGGCGCCAACTCCTCGCGGCCCGCCTGCAGCTTCTGGTCAAGTTTCTCGCGCACCTCATGCGAAAGCTGGTCGACGGGCGAGTCGGGGCTGCCAAAGGCGTCGTCGCTGGCGTAGATCTCCCTGCGCTGCGCGGCGCGCCGCATGGTGACCGACGCGGGCCGCTCGATGAGACGGCCGATCTCGCGAAAGTCATCGTCGAAGAACGCGAAGACGGGTATCGAACGGTATTTCCCCTGGTTCAGGTACATGTCCATCAGGTCCGGGTTCGCGTCACGCGGGAAGACGCGCAGGTCGAGCCTCCCCGTCTCCTGCGCGAGCCGCCCGAGCACGGGTAGATTGGCGATGACGTCACCGCACCAATCCTCCGCGAGCACGAGGACCTTCAGCGGGCGGGCCAGCCGCGCGAGAGCGACCGTGTCCTCCGCCGAGATCTCCACCGCGCGCTCGTTCTCCTCGAAGCGATCCTTGTTGCGCGTCATGGCCGCCTTGAACTCGTCATACGTCATGCCTGTCGCGAAGCGCTCCGCTGTGACCGTCATGTTCCCTCCTTATCTCTGCCCCGCGACGCCGCCGGGCCGAACGGTAGAGCGGCCGCGCTTTTCTCGAGCGTGTCCCGGAGCGCCGACGCCAAGTCCGCTATGCGGGGTATCTCCATGTCGGCGGGCAGCGCCGCCGGCTCGTGCGCGTAGTGACCCTGGAGCACGTGGACCGTCAGCACGCGGTCGCCGAGCCGCGCCTTGGTCCGCGCAAGGATGCCGCCGCGGTCCTCGACCAGCGCGTAGCGGTCCGCGGGAAAGCGTGCGAGCACTTCCGTCAGATGCTCGTCCTTGTGCCCGTACACCAGGACGTTCCCCCGAACGGCCGCCGTGATCCCCGCGCGCGCGATCTTCTGCGGCTGGAAGACGGGGTCCCCATCCGACAGCACGACCGGCGTGCCGTGCTCCCAAAGGAAGGCCACGGCCTCCAGTGCGCCCGGGTACACGAAGCTCTCGTAGGGCAGCGCCTGTAGCGCTCCGAGGACGGCGGCGGCGCACGGGTCGGTCGCGTACTCCCGTGCGAAGGCCGCCGCGGTCGCGGGAAGATCGACCATGCCCTCCGCCGAGCGCGTCTCCTCGTAGATCTGCCAAAAACGCCGGGCTTCGGGCGGCGACACGAGTGCGCGGACCCGCTCGGCGAGCGCCTCCTTCGCGCCGTCGTTGTCGAGGAGCGTGTTGTCCACGTCGAGGAGGAACACCCAGCGCACGACGCGACTGTAGCGAATGCAACACACCGGGACGCCGCCCGCCGCCGTAGAGTTCGCGTCCGTGACACAAGAGATGAACGTCGCCACCAGGATCGAACGGGCCGACCTCGTTTTCCGCACCGCCGAGCTCGACGACGCGGCCGCGGTCGCGGCCGTCCTCAGCCAGGTGTACCCGGAGCACCCTTCCGACCCAGAGGTGCTCCGCCACTGGTGGGCGAGCATGGATCCGGCTTGGAAGGTCGAGCGATTCGTCATCGAGCACGGCGGGACCACGGTCGGGATCGCGAGCCACATGCACGCCCCGTGGGAGAAGCTTTCGAAGCGCTACGGACGCGTCGGCGCCAACGTCCGTCCTCCGCTGCGCACCGTGGACCGCCTCGAGCGCGCCTTCGAACTGGTGGAGGAGCGCTCCCGACAGGACGGCACCGAGGTCTTCACCGTCGGCACGTACGAGGACGACCACTTTCTCGTGGACTTCCTCCAGTCGCGTGGATACCGCGAGGAGCGCCGCGGGAAGGCGTGGGAGCTCGACCTCGCCGCGAACCGGGAACGGCTGGCGAAGATGGCCGATGCGAGCCGCCAGCGCATGCGCCAGCAGGGCATCACGATCGGCGTGTTCTCGGACGACCCGGACCCGCAGAAGTACCGCAAGACGCATGAGATGAACGAGGAGGCCACGCAGGACGTGCCGACGACCGTCCCCCACGTGCCCGAGCCCCTGGATCAGTTCATGAAGTGGCTCGAGTCGCCGAGCACGCACACCGACCGCCTGTGGATCGCGCGACGGGGCGACGACATCGTCGGGATGTCGGTCCTCGCCTATCCGCCGCAGCGCGGGCACGTCGCCACCGACTGGACCGGCACGGCGCGCTCCGTCCGCGGGCAGGGAGTCGCGCGGGCGTTGAAGCTCGAGACGGTCATGCAGGCGATCGACCTTGGCGTTACGAAGGTGCAGACCGACAACGACAGCCAGAACGCGCCGATCCTCCATCTCAACGAGGAGATGGGCTACGAACAGATTCCAGGCTGGATCCAACTGCTGAAGCCCGCGACCTGAACCGCGACAGGGACGTTCCGCGCCGCGCCCGCGGCGCGATCCCCGGATGGATCCACGTGCTGAAGTCCGCGACCTGCGGGATCGCTCCCGAACTAAGCGGCCGCCGCCTCCTTTGGCACGAGCGAGGTCGCGATGCGCTCGCCCCGGCGCACCAGGACCACCTCCGCCTGGCGCCCGACAGGCTCCCCGAGGAGCAGGCGCCCGAGGTCGGAGAGCGAAGCCGTTGGGGACCCGTCGAATGAGACGATGACGTCACCCGCGAGGATGCCGGCGAGGTGAGCCGGGCTCCCACGCGCCACGTCGAGGACGCGCACGCCGGACGCCGCCCGAAGACCGAGACTCGCGGCGAGCGCGCGGCCGAGCGGGGTCGCGGCGCCGGAGATGCCGAGATATCCGCGGCGCACCCTGCCCTCGTGGATGAGCAGCCCCGCGACCCAACGCGCGGTCGCTGCCGGAACGGCGAAGCAGATGCCCTGCGCCATGGGCGCCATCGCGGTGTTCACCCCCACGAGGCGGGCGTGCGTGTCCACGAGCGGCCCACCGGAGTTACCGGGATTCAGTGCCGCATCGGTCTGGATCACGTCCTCGATCTCACGTCCGTCGGGCGCGCGAAGCGTCCGGCCGAGCGCGCTCACGACGCCCGTCGTCACGGTCGACTGGAAACCGAGCGGATTCCCGATCGCGATCACGAGCTGCCCGACCCGCAGCGCCGCCGAATCTCCGAACGTCACCGCGGGCAGCGAGGACGCCAGGACGCGCACGACGGCGATGTCGGTCGAGGCGTCCATACCCACGAGCGCGCCAGAGAGCTCGCTGCCCTCTTGCAAGGTGACCCGCACCTCCCTGCGCCCGTCGACGACGTGCGCGTTCGTGAGGACGTACCCGTCAGGCGCGACGATGAAGCCGCTGCCGGTGCCACGACCAGCGGTGATGTGCACGACCGAGGGCGCGACCCGCTCGACGACGCCGATCACGGCCTGCGAGTACGCGTCGAGTAGTGTCAGACTGGCGTCGTCCGCGATGGCGGCCACGTGCCTAGACCTCGGGACCATTCGCGCGTACCTGTTCGACCTTCGCCACGGCGTCCTTGAGTTCGCGCACCCAGTCTCCCTGGTGCTTCGCCACGAGCCGAACGCACCATGCGAGGGCGTGGCTGCGGCTTCGCGCGACGCCGGCGTCGACAAGCGCGTCCAGGATCTGCCGGTCGGTGATCCGCAGGCGCGTCATCATCGGGACGCTGAGGTGCGTGAAGAGCTCGCGCGCATCGCCGCAGGTGGCTCCCCACGAGACCGTCCGCCCGAAGCGGCCCTGCGCTTCCCGAGCGATGCGTACTCGCGCCTCGCGGGTCGCTTCGCGATGCTGCTTGATCCTGCCCGCGCGCGCCGCCGTCTCATCCGCTCCGTCCGCCGGCTTCACGTCCGGGAGCCGGCCGATGACCACGATCTCCTCGCGGTCGACCAGGACCTCGGGTGTTCCCTCAAACCAGTCCGCTGGGATCCGGCCGGCCAGCCAGCCTTTGATCTCCTCTGTAGTTGCCATTACATGCCTCCTTGTGTGATTACATATGAGGACCGTAGCACCAAAATTACATCAGTCAAGGGAATACACCTTTGGAGCGCTAAGCAGACGGAGACCGCCGCGCCGCGCCCGGCGCGCCGACCGGGGCTCATCCCGACCGCGCGAGAGCCTTTCCGACGACGCTGAGGTCGGCGACGAACCTTCGCATCTCCTGGACGCGCGCCGTCTCGTCCGGCGCGCGGAGGATGGCCGACGGGTGGCCTTCACCGAAGACCGTCTGCGTCCGCTTCAGGTGCAGGTCGCACGCGGCAACCGCCCGCGGCGCGCGCAGCTTCGCGATGCTCGGGCGTTCGGGAAGCGGCGGGTAACGGCGGTCGGGCTCAGGCGCGGGCACGGACCCCGTCGCGCCGTGCCGCGGATGCGTGCGAGGCCGGCGCGAGGTCGCCGAGCATCCGGCGGGCTGACCCCGCGATCTCCTCGACGGCGCGCTCGAATGGTTCGGCGTTCGCGCGCGACGGAGACCGATAACCGCTCACCTTCCGCACGAACTGGAGCGCCGCCGCCCTGATCTCGTCCTCACTCGCGCCGCCGCTATCCGCTCGCCGCAGCGTCTTGATGCTCCTGCACATGTCATCCTCCCCGCGTCCCGGTCGGCGCCACGCCGCCGTGCCCCCGCTAGGGGGCCTCCAGCGAACGCTCGTTCGCCCATCTGTTCTCCTCGATCTTCGGTTGCCTAGCGTGGCGTCGGACGCGACAATAGTGCCGTGATCCCCACAAAGTCGGTCATCGAGCGGGAGCGCGTGGTCGTCAGGTTCGCGGGCGACTCGGGCGACGGCATGCAGACCGTTGGCGATCGCTTCACCGACGCGACCGCGGTGATCGGGAACGACCTCGCCACGTTACCGGACTTCCCGGCCGAGATCCGCGCGCCGGCCGGCACGGTGGCCGGCGTATCCGCGTTCCAGATCCATTTCTCCTCCAAGGACATCCTGACGCCGGGCGATCACCCGAACGTCCTCGTCGCCATGAACCCGGCGGCGCTCAAGTCCAACATCGGCTCGCTGGAGCGCGGGAGCGTCGTCATCGCGAACGAGGACGCCTTCAACGAACGCAATCTCGACAAGGCGGGCTACTCCAGCAACCCCCTCGACGACGGTTCGCTCGACGCGTACCAGCTCTTCCGCGTGCCCATGACCACGATCACCCTGCGCGCCGCGGAGGGCATCGACATCCAGAAGAGAGACGCCGAGCGCGCGAAGAACTTCTTCGCCCTGGGTCTCATCTCGTGGATGTACGGGCGGCCGACGGACACGAGCGTCCGCTGGATCGAGCAGAAGTTCGGAAAGAAGCCCGAGATCATGCATGCGAACGTGGCGGCCTTCAAAGCCGGATACAACTTCGGCGAGACCACCGAGCTGTTCGCGGAGAGCTACACCGTCAAGCCGTTCGCCGCCCGGCCCGGGGTCTACCGGAACGTGTCCGGCGCGACGGCGCTCGCGTGGGGACTGCTCGCCGCCGGCGTGAAGAGCGGTCTCGGGCTGTTCTACGCGAGCTACCCGATCACGCCGGCGTCGGACCTCCTGGAGGAGCTCGCGCGTCACAAGAATTTCGGCGTGCGGACGCTCCAGGCCGAGGACGAGATCGCCGCGGTCAACATGGCGCTGGGCGCGGCCTTCGCGGGCCGCCTCGGCGTGACGGGCACGAGCGGTCCGGGAATGGACCTGAAGGCCGAAACCGTCGGCCTCGCTGTCGCGCTCGAGCTGCCGCTCATCGTCGTGGACGTGCAGCGCGCGGGTCCATCCACAGGGCTCCCGACCAAGAACGAGCAGTCGGACCTGCTGATGGCCATGTACGGCCGCCACGGCGAATCGCCGATCCCGATCGTCGCCTCGTACTCTCCGGCGAACTGTTTCGACACCGCGATCGAGGCGGCGCGCATCGCGGTCAAGTACCGCACGCCGGTGATCCTGCTCTCCGACACGTTCCTCGCCAACTCGTCCGAGCCGTGGCGCCTGCCCGACGTGACCGCGCTGCCGACGATCGATCCGCATTTCGCGAGCGAACCGAACGGACCCGTCGGCTTCATGCCGTACCAGCGCGATGAGAACCTCGCGCGCCCCTGGGCGATCCCGGGGACACCCGGTCTCCAGCACCGGATCGGCGGGCTGGAGAAGGAAGATGTCACCGGTAACATCAGCTACGAGGCGGCCAACCACGAGCGCATGGTGGCGCTCCGCACCGCCAAGGTCGCGAAGATCGCCTCCGACATCCCGCCCCTCGCGGTCGACCACGAGGACGGCGCGCAGCTGCTCGTCATCGGATGGGGCTCGACGTATGGCGCGATCCGCGCCGCGGTGGCGCGCATCCGCGGCCGCGGCAAGAAGGTCGCGGCGGCGCACCTCGCGCACCTCAACCCCCTGCCGGCCAACACGGGGGACGTCCTGCGGTCCTACGAACGCGTGCTCGTGCCCGAGATGAACCTCGGGCAGCTCTCACGGCTCCTTCGCGCGGAGTTCCTGGTGGATGCGGTCGGTTACAACAAGGTGCAGGGCCTGCCGATCTTCGCCGAGGAGCTCGAGCAGGAGATCCTGCGGAGGCTTCCATGACGGTGCAGCCCATCTCGCTCGAGCTCACGAAGAAGGACTTCAGCAGCGACCGTCAGGTGCGCTGGTGCCCCGGGTGCGGCGACTACGCGATCCTCGCCGCCGTCCAGGGTTTCCTGCCGGAGCTGGGCATCGCGCCGCACAACACGGTGTTCATCTCGGGCATCGGTTGCTCGGGCCGTTTCACCTACTACATGGACACATATGGGGTCCACGGCATCCACGGCCGGGCGCCCGCTCTCGCGACCGGCGTCGCGACCGCGCGGCCCGACCTCGCGGTGTGGGTGATCACGGGCGACGGCGACGGGCTGTCGATCGGTGGCAATCACCTGATCCACGCGCTGCGGCGCAACGTCAACATCAAGATCCTGCTCTTCAACAACCAGATCTACGGTCTCACCAAGGGCCAGTACTCCCCCACGAGCGAGGTCGGCAAGGTCACGAAGACCACGCCCTTCGGCTCGCTCGACCATCCGTTCAATCCCGTCGCGCTCGCGCTGGGGGCGGAGGCGTCCTTCGTCGCGCGGACCATCGACAACGACCGCGAGCATCTGACGGGCGTGCTCCGCGCCGCGGCGGCGCACAAGGGTGCGGCTTTCGTCGAGATCTACCAGAACTGCAACGTGTTCAACGACGGAGCGTTCGACCTGCTGCGTGAGAAGGCCACCGCGGGCGAGAATCAGATCCGGCTCGAGCATGGAAAGCCGATCGTCTTCGCGGGCGGAACGAGGTGCGTCGTCGCCGGCGAGAACGGCCACCTTGAGATCTCCGACGTCGCCGCCGTGCCCGTTGAGCGCATCCTCGTGCACGACGCACGGCGCACCGAACCGACCATGGCGTTCGCGCTGGCCCACCTGTCGAACGGCCCCACCACACCGACCGCGGTAGGGGTCTTCCGCGAGGTCGATCGCCCGCGCTATGGGGAGGCCCTCGACGCGCAGATCGACCATGCGACCGAGAAGCTCGGCACGGGCGACCTGACGAAGCTCCTGCACTCCGGCGACACCTGGGTCGTGAGCGCGTAGCCGTCCCCACCGGGCTCGCCCTCGGCCAGGAGCTCGGGCTCTCGCCGGCCGAGGAGAGCGAGCTCGCCGCGCGCGCGGCGGCGGCCGGATACGCGAGCCTCTGGACGAATTCCGGGAACGGGGAGGCGGCCTTCGCCTCGTGCGAGCGCTTCGCCGCGTCGGGCGTCCGCCTCACGGGGATCCTGGTGATCCCGAGCCCGGCGTGGGACGTGCCGACGCTCGCGCGCGCCGCCGCGATGACCGCGGCGTCCGCGGAGGGCCGCTTCGTCCTCGGCGTGGGCGTTGGCGCGTACCAGCGCGCGGCCGTCGGGCAACGGCAGCGGTTGGATGACGTGCAACAGCGGGTGCGGCGGGCCAGCGGGGTCGCGGAGCGCGGCGCGTCGGCCGTCGAGCTGATGCGCGGGCAGATAGCGGTCCTCCGTGCCGAGTTGCCGAAGACGCCGATCTACCTGGCGGCGCTCGGCCCGCGAATGCTCCGCCTCGCCGGTGCCGTCGCGGACGGAGTGGCGCTCAACTGGTGCACGGCCGAGCATGCGCGTTGGAGCCGCGAGCGCGTGGCTGAGGGAGCAGCGCGTGCGGGCAGGGACCCGGTGGGCATCCCGATCGTCGAGTACATCCGCGTGGCCATCGACGAGGACCTTCCCCTCGCCCGCCGGGCGCTCGCGAGATCCGCGCTCGGCTACGCGCTCGGCCGCCCGGGAGCGGGCAGCAGCGGCTACCGGGCGCACTTCGCGCGCATGGGCTTGGACGCCGAGCTTCGCGAGCTGGAGGCGCGCCGAGCTCGCGGTGCAACGGCGGAAGCCCTCGCGGACGCGTTCCCCGTGGCGGCCCTCGAGCGCATCGGCTACGCGGGGCCGGCCGTGGGAGCCCGAGACGCGGTCGAACGTCTCGGTGCGGACCTCGATCTACGCATCGCGCGGATCGTCGCTGTTGGGTCGGGCTTGGCGGGCGTCCGCGCCGCCATGGAGGCATGCGCTCCATCCGAGCGGCCGCAGCCCGTCACGCCCGGCCGTTGACCGGCGGCGACGAGTCTTCCGCGATCGTATGAACACCCGACCGCTGGCTTGCCGAAGCGGAAGCCTCGCTGCCGCGACGGAAAGTGGTCGCTCGACAGGGATCCGCGCGAGCCTCCCCCAGCAATCTGCTGCTAACTAACTGGCGTGTGCTCCAATGCCAGGTGGACAGGCGACGGACCCATCCTGGATCGCAGGCGGCCGCGCAGGGGGAGCAAACACATGGCGGTTCCAACGAAGTACCGGGGACTCGCAGTCGCCGGCGCGACTGCGCTGCTGATGGCGGGCCTGGGCGTGGCGGCGCCCGCGTCGGCCGCGACCGGATGGACCGCGCAGGTCACCCGCACGACACAGACGCTGCGCGCCATCACGTTCGCGGATGCCAAGCGCGGGTGGGCCGTCGGCGACCTCGGAACGATCGTCTCGACCGTCGACGGGGGGAGGAGCTGGATCGCGCAGAGCTCCGGCACGACGATGGACCTCCGCGCCGTGAGCTTCGCCGATTCCACGACGGGGTGGACCGTTGGCTCCGGCGGGACGATCCTCGCGACGCACGACGGAGGTACGACCTGGTCACCCCAAGTGGCCGACGTGACCACGGACTTCGCGCCCTATTACACGCTGAAGGCCGTCTCGTTCTTGGATGACCTTCACGGGCTCGCGGGGGGCAACAGCAGTTATCTCCAGACCACGAGCGACGGCGGGGCCACTTGGACCCGGCTCGTGTCCTCCGGGCAGGGGTGTAGCTCGGTCAGTGACTTCACTGGGATCCAGTTCATCGACGCCCAGCACGCGGTCGGCGTAGGCGGACATCCGAGCGGCATCACCTGCCGGACCGCCGACGGCGGCCAGACGTGGACCGCCACCGCGCTCGGTTCGCTCGGGTTGAGCTCGCCGGTGTTCGGTCCCTCCTTCGTCGACGCGCAGAACGGTTGGGCGGTGAGCGGCAGCTACGCGATCTCGACCCGGGACGGGGGCGCGACCTGGACCCTCCACCGCGTGCGCGGGGCGGAACAGCTGCGCGCCGTCACCTTCATCGACGCGAGGACGGGCTGGGTCGTTGGAGACGGCGGCGCGATATTCGCGACCCACAACGGAGGCCGATCCTGGAGCCCGGCGGCGAGCGGGACCACGGCCGACCTGCTGAGCGCCTTCGCCGCGACCGCGGGCCGAGCCTGGGCAGCGGGCACGTCCGGGACGATCACGTCCACCCGCGGACACGGGCCGGCGAGCAAGTAAGCCCAGACCACCGGACCGCGGTCGGGCCGTTCGGAGACGATTGAGCGACCGAGTGGCCCACCGGCTTACGGCATGACAAGTGCACACACGCACGAGCGGCGCGGGTGGGAGTACGGTCATAGAACGCGAAGGTCGCTGGTCGGCGTTCGCGCGCTGGGTCAGGAACAGCGACCAGGCGATACGCGCGCTGCTGGTCATCGCCGACCAGCCCGTGGCCAACCTCGCCGACCTCAGCATGCGCCACGGCAGCTATGCGCGGCGCATCGTCGGCACGGTCAACGACGGGCGCAGCGCCATCGAGCTATGGAAGCCGCACCTCCTCATAGTGGACATCGACGTCGAGGACGGCCGCGCGCTCCAGCTCATCGATGGCCGGTCGGCCGAGCGCCCGATGGCGGTCATCGCCGTCACGCGGCGTGGCGATCTCCAGGGAAAGCTCGACGCGTTCGAGCGTGGCGCCGAAGACTTCATCAGCGTCCCGTTCGTCCCAGACGACCTCGTCGCCCGCTCGCGCGCCGTTATCCGGCGCACGTTCGGGGATCCGGGCCGGATGGTGCGCAGCCTCCGCATCGGCGACCTCGAGATCGACATGCTCCATCGCCGGGTCCGGGCCGGCGATTCCGAGCTACACCTCACCTCGCTCGAACAGGCGCTGCTGTATCTGTTCGCGGCGAACGCGGGGAAGGTCCTTTCGACGGAGACGATCCTCGACACGCTCTGGGGGACCGACTTCGTGGTGGAGAGCGGCATCGTCGACCGGCACGTCCGCGCCCTCCGCGCCAAGCTGCAGAACGACTGGTACAGGCCGCGGTACATCGAGACCGTCGCCGGCGGCGGTTACCGCTTCATCCCCGTAGTCGAGGGCTGAGGGCCGGTCGCGGTGTGCCGCGCCCGTGCAGAATGCGTGCGCGGGTGATGGCAGACCAGACGGCGGATAGTGACACGACGCAGTGGATCAGGTTCGAATTCGCGCGGCACGTCCACTCGTACCTGCAGGACCAGATCCGCTTCTCCGACACCAAGGCGGGCGTGACCGCGGCAGTTGCCGGGGTCCTCTTCGGCGCGTTCCGCGAGGTGACCCGCGGCGCGCTCCAGGCGTTCCCGCCCGCGTCGATCGCGGCGGGGCTCGCGTTCGCCGCGGCCGCGCTGTTCGCGGTGCTGTCGCTGCTCGCCGTCCTCAATGCCTATCGCGTCATCCGCCCGCGCATGCCGTCGGCGTACGAGCGCGTCGCTCCGCACCACCGGCTGCTCGAGGGGATCACCGATCTCTTCGACAAGGAGACGGCTCCGTCCCATCGCATCGCGCTGGTCAACTGGGCGGAGGTCGCCGAACACGCCACCTCACCCGATGGGCCGGCCGCCTACGCCCGCGCGGTCCGCGGGTCCGGGCCCGCCGAGCTCACGTCGCAGCTGCTCGGCCACGCGGTGGTGCTGGCGCTGATCGCCGGCCAGAAGTATCAGCACGTGCGCCTCGCTCTCAACAGCCTCTTCCTCGCGGCGCTCGCTCTCGTCGCCCTCATGACCCTCCTCGGCATGTCGTGAGGCGCGCGCTAGCGGGCCGATGCCGCGGAGCGGCGGCATCGGCCCCAGGACGCGCGGATCGGTCCTAGACGGAGAGCAGGCGGTCGAAGAACGAGCGATAGCGGCGCAGCGCGACGCGCAGCTGCTCGGTCTCGACGTCGCCGTCCGCCGACCACTCCGCCTCGAGCGTCGAACGCTC
>JBBPYG010000073.1:0-14964 GCA_038200085.1 Candidatus Limnocylindria bacterium
CGCGCGCCGCTCAGCGCGGATGGGAAGGGATCATCGCCAAGGACGAGTCATCGCTGTACGAACCCGTCCGATCCAAGAGCTGGCTCAAGGTGAAGGTGCGCCACGAGTCCGAGTTCGTCATCGGCGGACTCACTCCGCCGGCGGGCTCGCGCACGGTTCTTGGCGCGCTCCTGGTCGGGCTCTTCGACGGCGATGCGCTCCACTACACGGGCAAGGTGGGGACCGGGTACACAGTCAAGACGCTCGACGACCTCGATCGCAGGCTCGCGCCACTCGCCACCGATCGGGCACCGTTCGACCCCATGCCACGGGTCCCCGACGCGCGCTGGGTGCGCCCCGACCTGGTGGCGCAGCTCGCGTTCGCGGAATGGACGGCAGACGGACGCCTCCGTCAGCCGGTCTTCCTGGGACTGCGCGAGGACAAGTCGCCGCGCGGATGCATCTGGAGCGAGCGTGAGCTCTGAGCCGGCGCCCGTCATCGTCGGCGGCATCCCCGTGACGCATCCGGACAAGATCTGGTGGCCGGAAGAGGGGATCACGAAGGTCGACATCGCGCGCTACTACGACGGGATGGCCGACCGCATCGCGCCCTGGCTGCGCGAGCGGCCCATGACGGCGGAACGCTGCCCTTTGGGTATGAGGGGACCCTGCTACTACCAGAAGAACTTCGCCAAGGGACTTCCCGACGGCGTCCCGACGTTCGCGATCCGTGCCGAGTCGACGAACAAGGACGTGCACTACGTGGTAGGCGGATCCAAGCGCGCGCTCATCGCGCTTGTCCAGCTCGGCTGTATCACGATGCACGTCATGAACTCGCGGATCTCGAGCCTGCACGAGGCGGACTGGCTCGCGTTCGACCTCGACCCTGGCAGCGGCTCCTTCTCCGACGCGGCGAAGGCGGGCATCGTCCTGCACGACATCCTCGACGAACTTCGCCTGCGCTCTTTCCCGAAGACATCGGGAAGCCGCGGCCTTCACGTGCTCGTCCCCCTCCGAGCCGGTCACACGCAGGACGCCGCCCGGGACCTGGCAGTCTCCGTCGGCGGGGAGCTCGCGCAGCGCGCGCCGACGCTCGTGACCATGGCCCACGGCAAGGCGGCGCGCGAAGGCCGCGTCTACGCGGACCCGTTCCGCAATGGATTCGCGCAGACCATCGCGACTCCGTACTCGGTCCGGCGCAAGCCGCACGCCCCCGTCTCGGCTCCGCTCGATTGGGACGAGGTGCGTCCCGACCTCGACCCGGCGAGCATCAACGTGCGCACGATCGAGAAGCGCCTGGGCGGCCGTGACCCCTGGGCCGGCTTCGCGCGCGCGCGGCAACGGCTGCCGGCGTGGGGTTCAGCGCCACCCGCCTGAAGTTGCCGCCCGGCCCTGAAGCGCCTGGATGTCGGCGTACTGGTCGCCTCCACGGCGACACCGATCAGGGCGCTCCGTTGCCGCGGGGCGGGCTGGCTTCTTGGCATGCGGGGACACGCTTCAGGCGGGCGCCGTGTCCGATCCCCGACGCGGCGCCGGAGCGGTCACGAAGAGCGCGAGCAGTACGATCGCGACGACCATGTTGATCGCCAGCAGAGCGAATATGCCGCGATAGCCGACGCGCGGCAGGAACAGCTCCGTCGCCACCACGACCGAGAGCGGGATCGCGATCGAATCTGCGGCGGCCATGAGCCCCGCGAACACACCGGAGCGGTGGGCAGGGATGAGGGTCGTGAGCAGCGGCCACTTCACCGCGGTCGCCGCCCCGTTGCCGATCCCGGCGACGACGACGACGGCGACCGTCTGCGCGAGGGTGGTGATGACCGTGCCGCCGACGGCCGCGACGGCCAGCAGCCCCCAGCCGATCAGCATCACGCGCTTGGTCCCGCGGCGGTCGGCGAGGCGCCCGAAGGCCACGGCCGCGACCGCGGTGATCAGCAGTGTCACGGCCTGCAGGATGAAGGCGGTCTGCTGCGTCTGGCCGATGTCCTGCTCGATGAAGAGGCCGAGGAACGGGAGCACGGCGCTGAACCCGAATTGGTACACGAGGATCGCGCCGAGGTAGCGCATGGCCTGCGTGTGTTCGGCCAGGGCGCGCGCGTACGCGCCGAAGCCCAGCCGCTCGCCGAGTTCCGCGACGTCGCGCCGCTCGGGTACGCCGGCGACCGTGATCGCGAAGCCGCCGACCAGCACCGCTGCCACCACGAGATACGTCCAGGCGGGGACGCCCTCGCTGCTCACGAAGAAGATGAGGAAGAGGAACGCGACCTGGCTCGCGAGCTGGATCCCGGTCGAGACGCCCGACACGAACCCGCGCTGCTTCACGGGGGTGATGTCCGGCAGGAGCGCGGTATATGGGTCCAGCGCCGCGTTGAAGAACACGGAAAAGAGAACGATCGCGATCGCGAGCGAGACGAGCTCGCGCGAGGATGCCGCGACCGCGAGGAATATCGCGGAGAGAGAGATGCCGACGACGATGAACGGTCGCCGGCGCCCGAGGCGCGTCCACAGCCGGTCGGAGACCGTCCCGACGATCGGCTGGATGATCGCGCCCTCGATGCTGCGGGTGCTCGAGAGAAGGCCGATCATCACGTCGCCTGCGCCGAGGCCCTTAAGCAGGAATGGCAGGACGAAGTTGTTGAACGCGTAGAACGCCCCCGCGCCGACCGATCCGCCCGAGTACATGAGCGCGCGGCCGAGGGAGATCGGCGGCCGCTCCCCGGCGGCTTCGGCGAGAGTGGTCCCTGCCGGGCGCACGAGCGCATCATGTGCCGTTCGCGGTAGCGACCGGCGCCGGCGCGTGTTCTGCGCAGATCAGGCCCGGGTCGTGTCCGTCTCGACGAGGACGGGTCTTGCGCGGCGATCCCGGAACGCCGCGACGCGCTCGCCCACCGTTCCCAGCACGCCGCGGCGGAACGCGAGCACGATCGCGAGGAAGATCGCGCCGGTGACGACCCCGGACGCTTCGCTGGCAGTCGACAGGGTGTCGCGGATCAACAGGACGATCGCGGCCCCGAGGAGCCCTCCCCACAGCGTTCCGATCCCGCCGAGGATCGTCATCAGCACGACCTCGCCGGAGGTGGTCCAGTGCAGGAGATCGAGCGACGCGAATCCATGTCCGACCGCGTAGAGACCGCCGGCGAGGCCGGCGAGCCCACCGGATAGGACGAACGCCAGGAGCTTGTACCGCCACGTCGCGTAACCGAGCGACTGGGCGCGGGCCTCGTTGTCGCGGATGGCGGCCAGCACATGGCCGAACGGCGAGCGCACGATGCGGTGGGCGAGGAAGAAGCCGGCGAGGATGAGCGGCAGCGCGGCGTAGTAGAAGTCGATCGATCGGCCGACGCTCATCCCGGGGAGGAGTCGCGGAACGCCCTGCACGCCGTTCTCGCCGCCCGTGAGCGATCGCCACTCATTCACCACGTAGAAGATGAGCTGCGCGAAGGCGAGCGTCACCATCGCGAAGTAGATCGCTCTCCGCCGGATCGAGAGGAATCCGAAGGGCACGGCGAGCAGCGCCGACGCCGCCATGCCCGCGAGGACCGCGACGGGGAACGGAAGCTGGAACGCGCGTGCGAGGAGCGCGGCCGTGTAGCCCCCCACGCCCCAGAAGGCGGCGTGCCCGAATGACAGCAGGCCCGTGAAGCCGAGGAGCAGATCCACCGACATCGCGAAGAGCCCCCAGAGAAGGATCTCCAGGGCGAGGACCGGGTAGATGAGCCGCGGCAGGACCAGGGTCATGACCACGCCGGCCAGCACGAGCGCGGCGGGAAGGACTCGCCGCCGGATCTCAGCCAGCATCGACCGACCCGAAGAGTCCTGCGGGACGGATCAGCAGGACGACCGCCATGAGCGCGAAGGCGACCATGTTCTCGAGCGCCGGGTTCAGCACCCCGGCCAGGCTGGCGAGAGCGCCGACGAGAAAGCCGGCGGTGACGGCGCCGGCGATCGAGCCCATCCCGCCGATCACGACGACGGCGAACGTGAAGATGATGAGCTCCGAACCCATCAGCGGCGAGACGTTCCGCATGGGCGCCGCAAGCACGCCCGCGAGCGCCGCGAGGCCGACGCCGAAACCGAAGACCGGGGTGATCCACCGTTCGACCCTGATGCCCAGGGCGCGCGTCAGGTCCGCGCGTTCGGTGGCGGCGCGCACCACGAGCCCCAGCCTGGTGCGCTCCACGGCGTACCACACGCCAACGCACACGACGATAGAGAACGCGATCACGAAGAGCCGATAGGCCGGATACCCCGCCCCGCCGATGGCGATCGAGCCCGCCAACTCCGCGGGGGCGGGATACGGCTGCCCCTGGAGGCCGAACCGGAGCCGCATGGCGTCCTGGATGATCAGCGTGAGGCCGAAAGTGAGAAGGAAGTTGTACAGCGCGTCGAGGCGGGCGAGACGGCGGATGAGCAGCCGCTCGACGATCATGCCCAGCGTCCCGACCACGAGAGGCGCGATGACGACGGCCGGCCAGAATCCGATCCGCAGCTCCTGCAGGAGCAGGTACGCGGCGAAGGCGCCGAGCATGTAGAAGGCGCCGTGCGCGAAGTTGACGACGCGCATGAGCCCGAAGATGACGGCGAGCCCGAGCGAGACGAGCGCGTAGAAACTGCCATTGGCGAGGCCGTTGAAGAGCTGGAGCGCGACGTAGCCGAGATCCATGCGATCGCCTCAGGCCGAGGCGGGAAGCGGATCGACGTCCGCTCCCTGCCCCGGCTTCCGTCCTACTGCATCTTGCAGCCGGCCTCGGCGACCGGCCGCGACGCCTTGTCGGCGGGGATGGTGCTCACCACCTTCGAGTAGTCGAAGGCCTCCTTCGCGTCGGCCTTCGACTTCACCTCCGCGAGCAGCGCGTCGTGCATCACCCAGTGGTCCTCCTTGCGGATGGTCCCGTTGCGGATGAAGAAGTCGCTGAACTTGTAGCCCTCCAGCTGCTTCACCACGGTGTCGGCATCGTCGGTGCCGCCCCGCCGGATCGCTTCGAGGTACTGGTACGCCGCCGAGTAATTCCCCGCGTGCGCGAAGGTCGGACGGATCTTCGTCCGCGCGAGGAACTTGTCGGCCCATTCACGGCTCTGTTGGTCCATCGACCACACCCATGGGGTCGTGTACTGCACCCCCGCGAAGGCATCCTGGCCCAGGGCGGTGATGTCGGTGTCGAACAACAGCCCGATGGCCAGCTTGATGTTCTGGTCCTTCAGCTTGAACTCGTTGTATTGCTTCACGACGTTCACGAGGTCGCCGCCCGCCTGCATCGCTCCGAGGACCTGCGGCTTCAGCTGGCCGGCCTTGAGCAGCAGCGCCGAGAAGTCGCCGGTCGTATTCGGGAACGGAGACCCGTCGGACTGGATGACCGAGCCGCCGCTCGCCACGATCTGCGCGCGGAAGGACTTCTCCATGTCCTGTCCGAACGCGTAGTTCGGATAGATGATGTACCACTGCTTGCCGCCGGCGTTCGTGACCGCGGTGCCGGTCCCGACGGCGAGCATGTACGTGTCATAGGCGTAGTGGAACGTGTAGCGGTTGCAGCTGGCCCCGGTCAGGTCCGTGGTGGCGGCCCCGATGTTGATGTACAGCTTCTTCTGGTCGCCGGCGACCTTCGCGATGGACAGCGCGGCGGAAGAGGTCGGCACGTCGAGCACGATGTCCGCGTTGTTGCGCTCGTAGAACTCCTGGGCCTTCGTCGCGGCCAGGTCGGGCTTGTTCTGGTGGTCGGCGGTCAGCACCTCGATCGGTCCGCCGAGCGCGTTGTCGCCGTACTTCGCTTTGAAGTCCTCGACCGCCATCTTCACAGCTTCGACGGAGTTCTTCCCGGAAAGGTCGGCGTAGACCAACGACTGGTCGTTGATGACCGCGATCACGACCTTGTTGTCGGTCAGCTTCACCTGCGTCTGCGCTGGACCGCCGCCCCCGGTCTGGCCGGCGCAGCTCGCTGTGACGACAAGCGCCAGGACCATCCCCAGTTTCCTTCTCATCCCGTGTCCTCCTGTGTCTTGCTTCCGGCGAATGCTAGATGCCGAGATGCCGGAGCACCTCGCCTTCGCGGGCGAGCATGTCAGCGTTGCTCAGGCTGTCCACGATCGCTCCCTGCGCGATCACGTGGTGCCGGTCAGCGACGCGAGTGGCGAATCTGAGGTTCTGCTCGACGAGCAGCATCGTGACGCCCTCCCGTTTGGCGCCGAGCAGCATCTCGCCGATGCGCTCGACCAGCACCGGGGCGAGACCTTCGGTCGGCTCGTCGAGCAGCAGGACGGTCGCCCCCATCCGCAGGACCCGGGCGATGCTCAGCATCTGCTGCTCGCCGCCGGAGAGCTTGGCGCCGGACTGGCCGCGCCGCGCCTTGAGAGCGGGGAACATCGCATAGATCCGGTCGAGGGGCCAATCGGACGGCCCGACGCGCGGCGGCAACGTGATGTTCTCCTCGACGGTGAGGGAGGCGTAGATGCCTCGATCGTCGGGCACGTATCCGAGCCCTCGTCGCGCGCGGTCCTCGGGAGGAAGGCGCCCGACGTCGACGCCTCCGAGCTGGATCCGCCCCGTCGCGTGCTCGTGCAGCCCCATCACGCACCGGAGGAGCGTGGTCTTTCCGGCGCCGTTGCGTCCGACCAGCGTGACGAGCTCGCCACGCGCGACCTTCAGCGACACGTCCCGGAGGGCCTGCGCCTGTCCGAACCAGGCGCAGAGCCCGGACACCTCAAGCATGCGCGGTCCCGAGGTAGGCGGCCACGACCGCGGGGTCATCGCGGACCACGTCGTAGGGTCCCTTCGCGAGGAGGCGCCCCTGCGCCATGACCGTCACGACGTCCGCGAGCGAGGCGACCACCCCCATGTTGTGCTCGACGAGGATCACCGTGCGCCCGACGCGCGCCCGCCGCACCAGCCCGACGGTCCGTTCGATGTCCTCGCCGCTCATGCCGGCGGTCGGCTCGTCGAGGAGGAGAAGACGCGGCCGCAGGGCTAGCGCGATGGCGAGCTCGAGGGCGCGCTTGTGTCCGTAGGGCAGGCTCTCGGCGGGACGGTCGGCCATCGCTTCCAGGCCCACGTGGTGCAGCTCCTCGGCCGTGCCGTCGTCGAACCGGCGGAGCGCGGTGCCCGACCGCCAGAACGCGTATCCCTCTCCGGACCGCGCCTGCAGCGCGAGCGTGATGTGCTCGCGCACGGTGAGCCGGCCGAAGAGGCTCGTGATCTGGAACGAGCGCGCGACGCCCCGCCGGGCGATGCCCTCGGGTCGAAGGCCCGTCGCGTCTTCGCCGAAGAGGAGCACCTGGCCGGCCGTCGGACGGACCAGACCGGTGAGGAGATTGAAGAGCGTGGTCTTCCCCGCGCCGTTGGGCCCGACCAGCGCGTGGACAAGCCCGGCCTCGAGGGCGAGATCGAGGCCGTCGACCGCCCGGAATCCCGCGTAGGTCTTCACCAGGCCACGCGTTTCGACCGCGTCTGTGCCTATCGTTGCCACGGGTGACCAAATCTACCGACTTGTCCGGCCGCCGCGCGCTGGTGACGGGAGGGGCGAGCGGGATCGGCCGCGCGGTCGCAGAGGACCTCGCCCTGCACGGCGCGCGGGCGCTCATCGCCGACCTCGACGAGACCGGCGGCGCGGCGGTCGCCGCGGCGCTGCCGGGAGCCCTCTTCCAGCGCGCCGACATCGCCTCGCGCGAGGACTGCGGCGCGCTCGTTGACCGGATCGTGGCCGAGTGGGGCGGGATCGACATCCTCGTGAACAACGCGGGGCTTCAGCACGTCGCTCCCGTCGAGGACTTTCCCGAGGACCGGTGGGAGCATCTCGTCCGCATCATGCTCATCGGCCCGTTCCTGCTCATCCGCGCCGCGATCCCGCACATGTACGCGCAGGGCTGGGGCCGGATCGTGAACGTGTCCTCGCTGCACGGACTCGTGGCGTCGCCGTTCAAGTCGGCGTACGTCTCAGCTAAGCACGGCCTCAACGGGCTCACCAAGACCGTCGCGCTCGAGGCGGGATCGCGAGGGGTGACGGTGAATGCGATCTGCCCGAGCTACGTGCGCACACCACTGGTCGAGCGGCAGATCGCGGACCAGGCGAAGACCCATGGGATCAGCGCCGAGGACGTGATAGCGAAGATCATGGTCGAACCCGCCGCGATCAAGCGTCTTCTCGAGCCCAGCGAGGTCGCTGCCTACGTCACGTTCCTCTGCAGCGACGCCGCCGCCGGCATCACCGGTGCCACCCAGGTCATCGACTGCGGCTGGACAGCCCGTTGACACGGCGGGCGGCGGTCAACCCACCGACGGACCGCTGAGCGCCGCCTTCCCCGCGCCGCGATGCCGGGGGAGAAGGTGCGGGGCCGTCGCCTTGAACGAGGCCACGACGCGGTCGCCGGATCGCAGCTCCATCTCGCGGGCCGACTGGCGCGTCACGTGGGCGATCAGCGGAAAGCCGCAGTCGAGCACCAGGCGCGTGCGCCGGCCTATCGGTTCGGTCCGGACGATCCGCGCCGGAAAGCTGTTGCGCGCGCTCGAGGGGCCGCTGCTTCGCGAGATCACGACGTCGTCCGGCCGGACGCACAGGAGGGGAAAGTCGTCCCCCGGTGGAACGAGCGCCGTCACCTCGACGAGCTGATCGCCGATGCGGAGCGCGGTCAGTTCCTCGGTGTTCAGGACGACCTTCGCGGGTATGACGTTCTCGACGCCCACGAACGACGCGACCTCGGGATCGGCGGGCATGGCGAACACCGTCTCGGCGATGTCCCACTGGCGGAGCGCGCCGTTGATGACGACGGCGACCCGGTCGGCGAGCGACAGCGCCTCGTCGCGGTCGTGGGTGACCATCACCGTGGTCACCCTCCTCGCGCGCAGGATGCCCGCGAGGTCGGCGATGAGGAGCTCGCGCGTCGGGGCGTCGAGCGCGCCGAACGGCTCGTCGAGGAAAAGAATTTCGGGATCGACCGCGAGCGCGCGGGCGATGCTCGCGCGCTGCGCCTCGCCTCCGGACAGCGAGTTGGCCGGGCGTTCGGCAAGGTGCGCGACGCCGAGCCGGCTGAGCTCGGTGCGGGCGCGCGCCCGCCGCGCGGGGCGATCGACCCCCCGGAGCGCGAGACCGACGGAGACGTTGTCCTCGACTGACCGGTCCAAGAGCAGCGGGCGCTGGAAGACCACGGCGACGCGGCGGCGGAAGGCGTTCGCGTCGGAGATCGGAGCGTCGAGGAAGCGAAGAGACCCGCTCGCGGGAAGGAGCATCGCGAGCGCGAGGAGCAGCGAGGTCTTGCCGGCGCCATTGGGCCCGAGGATCGCGAGCGACTCGCCGGAGTCGACCGCGAGGTGGCGGACGCGCACGACCTCGCGGTCGCCACGCCGCACGACGAGGTCGTCCGCGGCGAGGATCGGCGCGGTCAGAGGGGCCGTCGGCGCTGCTGCGCCCAGGTGGTGAGCGCGTTCACCGCGAAGATCAGGGCCAGCAGGATGAACGCGAGGGCGAAGGCGGCTCCGAAGTCGCCCTTGCTCGTCTCGAGCGTGATCGCGGTCGTGAGGATGCGGGTGTCCCCACGGATGTTGCACCCGACCATCAGCGAGGCCCCGATCTCGCTGATCACGGCGCCAAAGCCCGCGATCGCCGCGGTGAGGATGAGCAGACGGGCCTCCTGGATGAAGATCCTCATGGACTGCAAACGCGTGGCGCCGAGCGCGAGCAGCTGGAGGCGCAGCATCGGATCGACGCTCTGCACTGCCACCGCGGTCAGGCCGATGACCGTCGGCGCGGCAAGCAGGAATTGCGCGCTCACCATCGCCTGCCTGGTGCAGTACCACTCGAGGCCGCCGAGTGGGCCGCTGCGCCAGATGAACACGACGACGAAGAGACCGACGACGACAGGGGGCAACCCCATACCCGTGTTCGCCAGCGAGAGGGCGATGGTCCGTCCGCGGAAGCGGCCGATACCGAGGGCTGCGCCGAGTGGCACGCCGACCAGGATGCTCAGCAGCGTCGCGCTCCCGCTCACGACGAGCGACGCGGTCGCCGCATCGAAGACGTCGGGATCGAGCGTGGCGATCCGCGCGACCGCTTCGCGGATCCCTTCTGCGATCAGATCCATCGGCTAGGCGGCGCTAGTGAAGGCGGGCCTCGTCCTGGCCCGCGGCGGGGACGAACAGCTGAGCGCCCAGCGTCGCCCCTCGGAATTCGCCGATGAGACGCTGGCCGGCGGGGGACACCAGGTAGTCCGCCCACGCTTCACCGCCGGCCGTGTTCAGGCGCGGGAACCGGGACGGATCGAGCGTGATGACGTGGTAGATGTTCGGCACGCGGGGCGACGGTTCGACGAGCACGTCCAGGGCGAGCGCGCCGCTGCGGCCGAGGAACGTGCCCCGGTCCGTGAGGATGTATCCCCGCCGCTCCGAGGCGACGATGAGCGATTGCCCCTGCCCCACCCCCGTCTGCACGTACCAGGCGCCTGGAGTGATCCCGATGCGCGACCACACGCTCTTCTCGGCGACGTCCGTCCCCGAGCCATCGCTGCGCGTGATGAACGTCGCGCCCACGGAGGCGATCGCTCGGAACGCCTGGTCGAGCGGCCTGCCTTTCGTGCCGGCCGGATCGGCTGCAGGCCCGACGAGGATGAAGTCGTTGTACATGACGAGGAGCCGGATCTTGCCGAAGCCGTGCTGCATGAACGCGAGCTCCTGCTCGGGCTCGTGCACCAGGACGACGTCGACGTCGCCCTTCGCCGCCAGCGTGAGCGTGGCGTTGGTGCCTCCGATCGAGGTCCGCACGCGGTACCCGGTGCGCCGCTCGAAGTCGGGAACGAGCGCGTCGAGCAGCCCGGAGTCCTGGATGGTCGTGGTGGCCCCGACGACGACGTCAGGACGGGCGGGACGGGTCACTGACGGCGAGCCGCCGCATGCCCCGACCACGACGACGATCGCGATCCCCAGCGCCTGGAGCAGTGGCTGGTACCTCGGACTACCTGAGGTCGGCTTCATTCTGACCCGCGTCCGCGAAGAACAGCGCCTGCCCGAAGGTGTCCTTGCCGAACGAAGCGACGATCGATTGCGCGCGCGGCGACACGAGGTAGCTCGCGAAAGCGTCGGCGCCTTGACGGTTCACCCGCGAGAACTTCGCCGCGTTCACGGTGATGACGTGGTAGACGTTGAGAAGGTCGGCGCCGCCTTCGACGATGCTCTCCAGCGCCAGCGACGACCTGCGGGCGAGGTAAGTCGCGCGGTCGGTGATGATGTACGCCCGCTTCTCTGACGCGACGGTCAGCGACTGCCCCATCCCCGTACCCGACTCCACGTACCACCCGGCTGCGGCAGTAACGGCGGCCTTTTTCAGCAACGCCTTCTCCAGCAGGTCGGTCCCTGAACCGTCGCCGCGCGAGATGAACAGCGCGCGCGTCGCCGCGATGGCCTTCAGCGCGTCGACGATGGACCTGCCGCGCGCCGCAGCCGGGTCATTGGCGGGGCCCACGAGGAGGAAGTCGTTGTGCATCACGAGGAGGCGCTGGTCTCCGTTCCCCTGACCCATGAACGCGAGTTCCGACGAAGGCGCATGCACGAGCAGGACGTCCGCGTCACCCTTCGCGCCAAGCGCGAGCGCCGCTCCGGTCCCGACAGCGGTGGTCTTCACCCGGTACCCCGTCGCGCGTTCGAAGTCCGGGAGGACGACATCGAGTAGTCCCGAATCCTGCGTGCTGGTCGTCGTGGCAAGCAGCACGTCCGGCCGCGCTGGTGCCGACGCGCTGGCTGGCGGCGTCGCGTCAGAGCCCGCTCCGGAGCCTGCGCGAGGAGCGCCGCACGCGCTGAGGAGCGCCAGCGCCACCGCGAGAGCCGACTTCAGCCTCACGAGGGCACCTCGACGATGACGTTGGTCGCCTTCACGACGGCGATCACGTTCCTGCCGGGCCGCAGATCCAGTTCGGTCACCGCTTCGGCCGTCATGAGACTCAGGAGCCGGTGCGGCCCTGCCTGCACCTCGACCGTGGCCGCCGCCCGGTCCTTCACGATGCGGGTGACCACGCCTGGGAAGCGGTTCCGCGCGGACTGCGCAACGATCACCGGATCCGGGCCCTGGCGCCGGCGGCGGCGCAGGAGACGATCGATCTCCGCCGGCGAGACCAGGCGCTGGCCACCGGCGGATCTGGTCGTCTTCAGACGTCCCTCGTCCGCCCAGCGCCGCGCCGTGTCGACCGATACTCCGGCGAGCTCGGCGGCACGCCCCAGCCGGACCGACGGCGCCGATGCTTTCCTAGGTTTTGCTGCTCCCATATATATGTAGCTGCGAGGATAGCAAGGTGAAGCGATGCCTCGTGTCGTCCGGACCCCGGCGCGCGCCGCTGCGCGGATCGGCGCGGGTTACCAAGTGTGCCCTTTCTCGCCGGCGACGGGGCACCTGGAAGACGTCGCTCCCGGGCGGTCCCCCTCTACGCGGAAACGACCCCGCGGGCCGCGTGCGACGGCCCCGAGCGGGGTGGCGGAAACGTCGTCGCCAACCCGCCGACGTCGACCTGAAACAATTCCATCGGCTCCGGCAGGCCGTGCAGCCGCCAGGATCCGAGCGTCCTTAGTGCCACGCCGTCGACGAGCGATCCCTCGATGGCCTCGCGGGCGGCTGACGAGAGCACGATCTGACCGCCGTGCGCGGCCGAGCAGACGCGCGCCGCCGTGTGCACGGCGAGGCCGATGTACCCGCTGTCCGTCAACGTCGGACGGCCGCGATGGACGCCGATCCGCAGCAGCACTTCCGCGCCATCGGTCCAGGAATGGCTCCGCACGGCGCGCTGAATGGCGATCGCCGCTTCGATCGCGGAGGAAGCGCGCTCGAAGACGGCGAACATCTCATCCGCCCGCGCATCGACCTCTCGCCCGCCGAAGCGCCGGACGGTGGCACGAAGCAGGCGTCGGAGCTCCATGAGCAGCGCGCCGTATCGATCCTCGAGCCGCGAGAGGAGTTCGGTGGAGCCCTCGATGTCCGTGAGCAGGAAGGTGACGCTGCCGCGCGGCAGCTTGAGTTGAGGACGAAGTTGCGTGCTGACGAAGCCGATCGGCACGATCCCGTACTTCTTCGCCGCCCTGAGCAGCCGCGTGCGCGCGCGGTCGCGAGTCTCGTCGTCCTCGAAGCTGATCTGGCTGAACCGGGCGAGCGCGTTCCGGACGTGCGACTCGTCGTGGATCGGGAGGTGCCTGCGCCGGTCCGAGTCGACATACGCGAAAGCGCTGTCTGGCAGCTCGGCGCGGGCCTTCGCGCCAAGGCGGGGCATAGGGAAATCATCGCAAAATCCACCCGTTCGGACCGTTATCCCGGACGCATCCCAAGGCGGCGCCCTTCCGCGCGGCGAGGTGGCTCAGCCGAGCGTTCGCAGCCTCGGCAGCAGCTCGCGCGCGGCGAGCTCAGCGTGCTTGACGGGATCGGGTCCGGTGAGCATGACCACCTGCTCGCTGAATCCCGCCTTCAGATAGTGCTCGGCAATGCTCACAGTCTCCTCGAGGTCGGTGAAGCGAAACTGGACCGACCGCCGGACGGATGAGGGGTCGCGCCCGACCGACCGGCAGTGATCGTCGAGGATGGCCGAGAGCTCGACCGTCCGCTCGAAGGACGGATCGTTCGAATTCCAGACGTCGGCGTGCTTGGCGACGAGGCGGAGGGTCTTCTTCGGCCCCGACCCGCCTATCCAGATCGGCGGAAGACGCTGGATGGGCTTCGGTTCGGCGATCGCCTCCCGGAGCTGGTAGTAACGACCGGCGAAGTTCGCGCGCTCCTCCGTCCAGAGCTTCTTGATGACGGTGCAGGCCTCGTCGAGACGTCGGATCCGCTCGCCCACCGCGGGGAAGTCGAAGCCCAGCATCGCGAACTCGGGCTCGTTCCACGCCGCGCCGATGCCCATCTCGAGGCGGCCATCGGAAAGGTGGTCGACGGTGGCGCCGAGCTTCGCCAGGAGTCCGGGGTGGCGGTACAGGTTGCCGGTGACCATCAGGCCGATGCGCGTACGCTTCGTCGCCTCGGCCATGGCCGCGAGCATCGCCCAGCCCTCGTACACCGGTTCGGAGGCATCTGGACCGAGCGCGATGAGGTGATCGAATCCCCAGCAGCCATCGAAGCCCGCGTCGTCCGCGATGCGCCACACCGCGCGATGGACGGGGATCGGAAAGATCTGCCCGGCGAGCTTCAGGCCGACGTGCAGGGGGTGCACCAGATGGACGAGCCTAGACCGCGCTCACCGCTGCGCGGGGCGCTTCCTCCACGCCGTCGCCGGCCCCCTGCCCGCAGTCACGACCTCATCGCTTCGTCCGACCTTGATGGCCGTGGGTCGTAGGCCGCCTACGGCTCTTCATTGTTCCGCGGTCGGAGTTAGTTCTGCGCACGCCGATCAGGCGTCGCCAGCCCTGCGCTCGCGTCGTGACGACGGTCGTGTGTGTCGGTAGACGGATGGGGGGCCGCGCCGAGGGTCAGGAACTGGAGCGCGTCGAGCGCTTCTGTAGCCCGGCCTTGTGACCTTCTCCTGGTCGAGCCACCTCCAAGCCTCATCGAGCGCGGCTTGGCGGCCGCTTCCCCCGCAGGCCGGATCGTCGTTCACGTGCAGGATCAACGCGAGAAGCCGGGCACAGGTCGCTGCCTCCCACTTCTGCAGCGCGATCGCGGCTCCATCCGGAAGACCTCTACGCGCGTCCACGATGGGTCCGGCCGTCGGGGCAGCCTTATCAGCCACGGGTCGGGCTCGCGCATCGGGCGCTAGCCGGTCACACCGGCTTGGCGCGATCGACTTCACGCGCTCGCCGCAGCGGGAGGACGCGCCGACGGAAGAGTGAACAGGAAGGTGCTGCCCTTTCCAACTTCGCTCTCAACCCAGATGCGGCCGCCGTGCAGCTCAACGAATTGTCTGGCGAGGGTGAGTCCGAGACCGGTGCTCGCCTCCTCCCTTTCGCCCGATCGCGTCTGCCGGAATTCCTCGAAGACCCTCGCTTGATCCTCCGGCGCTATCCCGACCCCCGTGTCCCGCACAGAGATCGTGATCCCCGCC
>JBBPYG010000074.1:0-5521 GCA_038200085.1 Candidatus Limnocylindria bacterium
CGCGACCGGCCGCGGATCGCGTCGACGACGAGGTCCCAGTAGCGCGCGTAATTGCCGATGCCGTGGAGGAGCAGCGCCGCAGGATCGCCGCCGGGCCAGTCCCACCACACCAGCCGGACACCGGCGCGCAGTGTCGCGTGACGCTCGGGCACGAACGGCACTCTAGGCCGCGCTCGGCCGCTGCTGATGCGCGCGACACACGCGCCGGCCGCGATGGCATTCCTGCCGCGCCGCCATCCCGAGGTGGCGCGCCGGGCGGCCGGACCTCATCCCGCAGGCGCGGGCGAAGAAGGTACCAACTCGTCAGGCACCAGCGGTGAAGTGGGCCACGTCATCGGTTCGCCAATGAGGTCGAGGATCGTTCTGATGGCTTGCAGCCCATAAACTCGCTGTCGAGTGATCGCCGACCTGCGCATGCTCGTGGATCGCCGCGAGCTGCTGGCCGACTTCGCGTGGCGGGAGCTGCGCGCACGCTACAAGGGCTCGGCGCTCGGTTTCGCCTGGAACTTCGTCACCCCGCTGCTCCAGCTCGTCGTGTTCTGGATCCTCTTCGGGGTGCTGCTCAATTCGCGCCCGCACACGGAGACCGGCGAGCAGCCCTACCCGATCTTCCTGTTCGTCGGCCTCATCCCGTGGACGTTCTTCGCGACCTCTCTCCAGGCTGGGGCGTCGTCGATCGTCGCCAACGGCGCGATCGTCAAAAAGGTCCGACTGCCCGTCCAGCTGCTCCCGGCGGCGAGCGTGCTGTCGGCCCTGGTCAACTTCGTCTTGAGCATGCTCATCCTCTTCGCCGTGCTCGCGGTGTTCGGGCCACGACGGCCCGAGGGACTCCTGTACCTCCCCGTGCTCGCACTCATCCAGCTGGTGCTCAACCTGGGTCTGGCGTACCTGCTCGCGGGAGCGAACGTCTTCTTTCGCGACGTCGAGCACATCCTCGGGATCCTGCTGATGGCGTGGTATTTCCTCACGCCGGTCCTCTTCCCGGTATCCGTCGCCGCGGATCGGCCCCGCGAGCTGTTCCTGCTGTACGTCAATCCGATGACCTCGATCGTGGTCGGCTACCAGCGCGCGATGCTCGACGGGCTGCCGCCTCAGTGGGGTCCTCTTGCCTACTCGGCCGCGTTCGGGGTCCTCATGTTCGTCATCGGGTTCGCGTACTTCCGCCGCGCGAAGGACGACTTCGAATCGGCGCTTTGAGCGAGGCGGCCGGCCACGGGCACGAGCATGAAGCGCCGTACCGCGAGGGCGACGCGGCCGCCTGGGAGCGCCCCCTGCGCGACACGGAGCTCTACCTCCCGGAGCGGCGAGATGTCCCGAACTTCGTCGACGAGACGAAGATGGCGCACCTGCGTCCCCTGCTCCCGGCCGGAGGAAGGGCCGTCGAGATCGGCGCGGGTTCGGGCCGGCTGCTGTGCCGCGTGGGGCTCGAGCGTCCGTTCGCGCTGTACGCGCTCGATTACGCGGCGTACGCGATGCGCGCGGTCCGCGAGAACTACCGGCGCGCCGGCCTCGCCGGCCACGCGCTCTTCGGCGACGCGTCTGCACTGCCGTTCCGTGACGGAGCGTTCGACGTGGTGCTTTCGGGTGGGCTCCTCGAGCATTTCCGCGATCCCGCGCCCATCGTCCGCGAGATGGCGCGGATACTCCGGCCAGGCGGCCTCTTCTACGCGGACATCGTCCCGCGGAAGGTATCGCTGTACCGCTGGGTGGAGCGGGAGCGGATGGCGCGCGAGGAGCACATGGCGGAGGGCATCTTCGAGAGCTCGCTGTCGAAGCGGGCGTGGCGCGACATCGTGCGTGAGGCCGGCCTGGCGAGCGTCCGGATCGTCTCGGCCGGGGTCCATCCGCCGTACACGCTTCGGGGTCACGAGGAGCTGACGTGGCGGTACGCGCGGTTCATCCGGGCGCTCGACGGCACCGCGGTCGCCGACGTCCTCGGCTGGTTCTACATGGTCACGGCGCGCAGGCCATGAGCGCCTCCTCATCGCCGGCCGGTGCCGCGAAGCTCCCACTCGCCGCGATCCGCGCCGAGCGCGTGGCCAAGTCGTACCGGCTGCGGCGCGAGCGTCACCGGACGCTGAAGGAGGTCGCGCTGCGGCAGTACGCGCCCGCCGAGACCGTCGAGGCGCTGCGCGACGTGACCTTCCTCGTCGAAGCTGGCGAGGCTTTCGGCGTCATCGGCGCCAACGGGTCCGGGAAGTCCACGCTGCTCAAGCTGATCGCCGGGACCGCCAAGCCGACGACGGGCACGCTCGACGTCAACGGCCGCGTGTCGGCGCTCCTGGAGATCGGGGCGGGGTTCCACCCGGACTTCAGCGGACGCGAGAACGCGATCCTGAACGGCTCGATCCTCGGACTCTCCCGCCGCGAGGTCGATGCGGCGCTGCCATCGATCGAGGCCTTCGCCGACCTCGGCCGCTTCTGGAGCGCACCGGTGAAGACGTACTCGAGCGGCATGTACATGCGCCTCGGGTTCGCAGTGGCGGTGCATATGGAGCCCGACATCCTCCTGGTCGACGAGGTCCTCGCCGTCGGCGACGAGTACTTCCAGCACAAGTGCTTCGCGAAGATCGCCGAGTTCCGCAAGTCCCGCAAGACGATCGTGCTGGTCTCGCACGATCTCGGCTCCGTCGCGCGCCTCTGCGACCGTGCGATCTGGCTCGAGCAGGGGACCGTGTCGGCGAGTGGCGACGTGCGCGACGTGATCAACGCGTACCACCTGAAGGTGGGGGAGCGCGAGCAGCGGGAACGCGAGACGCGCGGCGAGATCGGAGCGCGGTGGGGCAGCAAGGAGATCGCCATCACGAAGTCGCGCCTGGTCGCGCACGACGGGGTCGAGCGATCGGTCCTCGAGTCCGGCAGCGCCGCGGCGATCGAGATCGCGTACCGCAACGAGGCCGGTGTGAAGGATGCGGTGTTCGGCGTCTGCATCTACCGCGACGACGGCGTGGGCGCCTATTGCACGAACACCATGAGCGACGGCGTCGCCGTGCCGGTGAAGGTCGAGGGCGTGGTGCGTTTCGCGATCGAGGACCTCTGCCTGCTGCCCGGCGGCTTCGACGTCGACATCGGCATCACCGACCGGGAGGACCGGTACTACGACTACCACGAGAAGGGGCTGAACTTCAGGGTGATCGGCGATTCCAGGCGCGAGATGGGCATCGCCCGCATCCCTCACCGGTGGGAGTGCGAGTGACGCGCCGCGCCCAGCCGCTGACGCGGACATTCGCGCGTGGCGCCGAGCAGGGCCGGTCGGTGCCGCTCGACCGCCTCCTCGCCCGCGCGCCCACCGCGGCGGTGTTCATGCCTCGACCGGATCCGGCCTTCGGCGAGGACCTCGTGCGCCGCCTGCGCGCGCGCGGTTTCGCGACCTACGAGCTGAAGATGGGCCCGACCCTGAGCGACGTCCTGCACGCGGCGCGCGCCACGCCGCCCGACACCGCCGTCGTCTATGTCCACTACGCGCCCGGCGCGTATCGCCTGGCGGCGCTCCTCGCCGGGGTGCTGCGGTGGAAGGGCCAGGGATGCTTCGTCGTGATCTGCCGGGACGCCGCCTCCGCTTCGCCGAAGCAGCGGCTGGCATATGCCGCCGTGCGGCTGGCTGCCGACCTCGAGCTGCCGGCCACCGACCCCGACGCGACCCTCGGATCATGGTCGCCGCGCAGCGTGCCCCGCCCCTCGTGGCTCGCGCGCGCGTGGCGGCCCCGCTCCGGACCGGCGCGGCTCGACGAGCTGCTGCCGCTGCTGCGCTGCCCGTCCTGCCGCGGCGAGCTGCGCCCAGAGGCGGAGGCGCTGCGATGTGAAGGGTGTGGCTTGCGCCACCCCATCGTCGACGGCATCCCCGTGCTGCTGCCGGTCGGCGCTGTCTCGCAGGTCGACCAGGACGACGGCGCGTACGCCGCGGGCGATGCGTACAACGTCGGCGCCGACGAGAACCGCGCGTGGCTCGAGATCGGCCTGTACAAGCGCGACCTCGTCGCGAGACTGCTCCACGACCGCGTCCCCCGCGCGAGCATCGACGTGGGCTGCGGCGATTGGGGATTGCACCAGGACGTGTTCGCGGCGGTCGGCACGCAGCTCGCAGTCGCCGGGGACGTGTCGCTGAAGCTCGTCCGCCACGCGCGAGACCACGCGTCCGCGCCGCTTCGCGTCCACCACCTCGTGTTCTCGGCCGAGGCCCTGCCCTTCCGCGAAGATGTCTTCGATCTCGCCTACTGCAGCGAGGTCCTCGAGCATCTCGAGCATCCCGAGCGCGCGCTGGCCGAGATGGCGCGCGTGGCGGCCGGCGGGCGGAGCATCCTCACCGTGCCGAACGAGAAGCTCGTCGGAAAGCTCGAGAGCGGGCACGTCCAGACCTTCGGCTTCGATGACTTCCTGACGCTCGTCCGGACCCAGGTGCAAGTGGCGCGCACTTGGGGCGTCTTCTTGTGGCGGGGTGGCGACGTCGGTGCCCTCGCGCGCACGATCGGCGGCACGCTTCGGCTGAAGCTTTACCTGAAGCTCGGCGAGCACGCGCCCCGGCGCAGCCTCTCCATCCTGACCGACGGTACGCTCCGCGCGCTGAAGGACCCGAAATGAACGAGAGAGCGGTCGACGTCGACGCCCTCGTCGCGGAGGTCAAGGAGCGCGTGCGCGACAAGCGCGCGCGGGGGATCTACGGTCCCGACGTCGATGCGGCGCTGCAGAGGCCGCTTCCCGGTGGACCGCTGGCGAGCGACCAGCTCGAGGACGCCCTCACATCACTTTCCAGCGCGATCGACCAGGACGTCGTCTATGACCCGCGCAGCCGCAAGGGCGGCCTGGCCGGCGTGCCGATCACACTGGCGCGCCGCACCGTCATCTGGCTCATCCGCTGGTACCTGTTCGAGATCACGGGCCGCCAGAACCACATCAACGCGCTCGCATTGCGCGCGCTCCGGGACCTCGATGCCCGGCTGCCCACGGAGCTCCTCTCGCGCATGGCCGCGCTCGAGAATGCCAAACGGATCGAGCACGCGCGGGAGAATGCCCAGTACCTCGACTACTCACGGTTCGCTGAGCGCTTCGGCGGCCTCGAGGCGCAGGTGCGCCGGCAGGCGGAGCAGTTCATGCCGTACTTCTCCGGCCGGCGTCGCGTTCTCGACATGGGGTCAGGCCGAGGGACTTTCCTCGCGCTCGCGAGAGAGAGCGGGGTCGGCGCGTATGGCGTCGATCTGTCGCCTCAGTTGGTCGAGCAGAGCAGGGCGCAGGGGCTCGAGGTCTACCAGATCGACGCCGAGGAGCACCTTCGCTCGCTGCCCGACGCGTCGGTCGATGGCATCTTCGCCGTGCACTTCGCCGAGCACGTCGTGGCGGGTCACCTCTTCGAGATCCTGCACGATTGCAAGCGCGTGCTGGTGCCCGGCTCCCACTGCATCATGGCGACGCCGAACCCGCGGACGCTCACCGTCGGCGCGCATACCTTCTGGCTCGACCCGACGCACCGCAAGCCCCTTCCGCCCGACGCGTTCCAGTTCTATCTCCAGGTCTCCGGCTTCGAGCC
>JBBPYG010000075.1:0-23968 GCA_038200085.1 Candidatus Limnocylindria bacterium
GGGGAGTCTGCCCACGACGACCATCGCGAGCCCGGTGACCAGAAGAAGCCCGTACGCCGGGTTCGCGAAACGATCGTCGAGGATCTTCACGCCGCGGAGCACATGTCCCAGGTGCGCCGGTTCCCTCGCGGCGCGACCGATCCAAACCCCGTAGGAGGCGTTGAAGCCGACGGCGACGATGGCCAGCAGCACGTGCACGTATTTGAGAAGCACATAGAGGTCCATTGCGTGATCTCCCTCGTGCGCGGCAGCGTAACGCGGATACCGTAGCCACATGGCGCACCGACCCGCGCGCGGCGCCTTCCCGCGCGCCAGCCGGAGGCCCGGCCCGGGTCCGGCGATCGTTTCATTGGCGCTGGCGCTCTCCGCCGCCGTCCTGGCCATCTTGGCCTTCGGCGGCGCAGCCGTCGCGCCGCCCGCGAACGCTCCAGCGTCGCCGACGGCACTGGCGGCCTCGGCAGTGACATCGGTCCGGCCGTCCGCGCCGCCGCCCGAGATCGCCTTCGATCCTCCGGCCGGACGCACCCAGGCCGCCCGCTTCCTCTCCGTGCGCTTCCGCTCGAACGTCGCGCTCGAGAGCGCGCGCGTGGTGGTGGTGCCCGACCCTGGGTTCGCGTGCGCCGCCCAGCTCGACGCGCCCACGACGGGCGGCTTCGGGTGCGTCGGCCTGCTGCCGGGACCGGTCGACTTCGCGGCGACGCTCACCGTGCGCGCCGACGGGAGGGACACGCAGGCGCGCTACACGTTCCGCACGATGGGCCAGAGGCTCGAGGGCGTGCACTGGTTCACCGAGTTCGAGGATCCGACCGCGGATCCGCTGGCATGCGCGGCGGCGTCATGCCGCATCGTGCAGTTCTTCACGGCCGGCGACGACAAAATGACCGCGACGGCGATCCTGAACTTCGGACGCCAGTTCGACAGGAGCCGCGATCCCGGCCTCGATCCAGCCGCGATCGCTGAGGTGCTGCACCGCATGGACGCGCGCAACACCTACCACTACTACAGGCTCGAGTCGCGCGAGGAGGCGACCAAGGCCGCCGTGTACTGGCTCCTGCGCAGCGCCAAGCCCGTGGTCGTCATCAGCCTCGCGGGGCAGCACGCGCCCGTGCTGATCGGCTACGCGGGAGAGTTCGGCACCTTCTACGGCGACACCGTCAATCGCGTGGCCGGCGTCGTCATCGAGGATCCGCAGCGGGGTGACCTGGATCCGCGGACGTCGAACCGGAGGCCCGACAAGTACCGCTCCGCCGAGTTCCAGACCGGACGGCTTCTCGGGCTGCCCGAGTGGTACGGCGACGAATGGTGGCTCGCCTTCTCGTACACGTGCTGTCTCGACGGCGTGAACATCGATCGGAGCGACGGCGCGTATCCGCTCCCGCACTGGGCGGGGAAGTACGTGATCGTGGCCGACGACGGCGACGCCGATTGGCCGTCCGACCGCGAAGGGAGGGTCCGCTTCCGCTAGCGGCCCGTTCGGCGCCGCTCGCGCCGCGGTGCGGGCGCGCATCGCCGCCGGTCCGGTCCCTACCATCATTGCGATGGCGGCCCTTCGGCGGCGTGGCGGGGCGGGCAGGACCGGCTCAGTGAGCGCCCGCGGCGTTCTTGTGGCGGCGTTGGTGCTCGCGACGTCACTCGGAGCCGCCGTCGCATGGCGTGCGATGCAGGCGCCGACCCGCTCGCAGCTGGAGCGATCCGTCACCGACCAGGTCGCGGCGGCGGTCGAGCAGGTCGGCGACGCGATCGGCGGCGCGCTTTCGGATGCCCCGACCGTTTCACTGCCTGGCGATCCGCCCGGGTACATCCGCGTGCGCCGGCCCGATGTGCCGCCGGGACCGCGGCGCGTCGGCATACAGGCCGGGCACTGGAAGACCCAGGAGGCGCCACCCGCTCTCGGCCGCCTTCTGACGCAGACCGGGACGAGCTGGGATGGCGTCGACGAGTGGGAGGTGAACCTCGACATCGCCGAGCGCGTCGCCGTGCTTCTGCGAGAGAAGGGCCTCGCGGTCGACGTGCTACCGACGACGGTCCCGCCGGGATACCTCGCGGACGCGTTCGTGTCGCTGCACGCCGACGGCGACGGCACCGGCGGGAAGAGTGGCTACAAGATCGCGCACAGCACGCGCCGAACGTCGTTCGAGGATCGGCTCGTCGCGGACCTGCGCGACGAGTACGAGTCCGCGACGGGTCTCGAGTTCGATGCGACCGGCATCACCCGGAACATGACCGGCTACTACGCGTTCGCCTGGAACCGCGTCCGCTACGCGACCGCGCCCCACACGCCGTCCGCGATCCTTGAGATGGGGTTCCTCAGCAACGACGGCGACCGCGCGCTCATGACCGAAGGTGCCGATCAGGTCGCCGCGGGTATCGCTAGCGGGATCCTGCGCTTCCTCGACGAGGTGCCGCAGCAGAAGCTGTTCGGCCAGGACCTGCTCCTACCGCCGACGCCCGCCCGTCCGGCGTCGGCTTCGCCTTCGGCTCCCTGACTTCACGGGGAGACCGGGGCCGGGCGCGGGGGAAGGGGTGGCAGCGGACGCGGGGACGGCGCAGGCTGACGGGTGGCATCGGGCGCGGGACGCCGCATGCGGACCCGCGCGCTCCGGCACGGGAGGCGGCGGGTCGCTCGCTGCGCGTCCCTGACGGGCCGCTCCGTCTCGCTCTGTCCCCGCCGCCTCCTCGCCGCGCGTGCTGCGGCGCGCGCGGAGTCCGGATCGCACGGGCCTGCCACCGCCGTCCCGGCGCTGCGGTAGCGCCGGCGGACGCGGGGAGGCGAGGTCAATCGCTGATGTTCCTTCGGCCTTGCCTCAGCGTCGCCTTCCCGGCCGTCGCGTCAGTGACGCAACCGGCTGCCGGTCACGTTCGGCTGATGGAGGACGTCTCTCGCATAACTGCCGAGTCGCCGCCGGCGAGCGGCCTCGGCATCGGCTCGAGGAGGTCCAGCATCTCCCATGCGGCGTATACGCGGCCGTGCTTCTTACCTGTCAACTCCCGGAGGATGCCGGCGTCGACCAACGCATCAATGGAAGCCTGCGCCGCTGCCGGTGTCACCCCGTGGCTGCGCGCGATCCCCGGCGCCGATACGTACATCGTCCGGAACAACTCGTCGATCAATCTTCGCGTCACGGCGGACCGAGACTTCTCGATCCGCCTTCTGTAGTCGGCCTCGAGCGCGGTCAATCGATCCGCCCTCTCCGCAGCGTCCTTCGCTTGAGTCTCGACCGCGGACAGGAACATGGAGATCCAAGGTCTCAGGTCACCATCCAATCTCCCCTGCATCAAAGCGTTGACGTATCGATCGCGATGCACTTCGAAGTGACCGCTCAGGTATAGGAGAGGCTGAGAAAGGTGACCTTTGCTCATCAGGAACAGCGGCATGAGCAAGCGACCGAGGCGGCCATTCCCGTCGATGAAGGGATGGATGGTCTCGAACTGGTAGTGGATCAGCCCACAGCGCACCAGCGGCGGAAGTTCGTCCTCTTCGTGAATGAACTTCTCCCAGTCACCGAGAGCATCTTCGAGCGCCTCGGGCGGCGGAGGCACGAACACCGACTCCTCGATGGGCGTGCCGCGGACACCGACCCAGTTCTGCGTTCGGCGGAAATCGCCCGGGGTCTGGTCTTCACCGCGGACGCCGCGGAGGAGCGTCGCGTGCAACTCCCGAACCAACCGCAAACTGAGAGGCAATTCGCCGAGTCGCGCCACGCCCTGCTCGAGGGCGATCACGTAGTTGACCACTTCGCGGAGGTCATTTGGCCGCGCCGTCTCCGCGCCCGCCTCAAAAAGGATGAGCTCCGAGAGCGAACTCTGCGTGCCCTCGATCCGCAGACTCAGGATGGCTTCGCGGTGGAGATACGGCCGAATGAGCATGAGCGGGCTGACGAGGCGCTTCCCAACGCCGGACAGTTCACCGAGCGCTCGATCGGCATCCGATAGGGCGAGTATGTGCGGCGCCTCGAGTGGCAGAGTCCTCGGCACCGGTGGAGGAAAGAACGCGAGATCGCCTCCGTAACTCCGTCGGACGTGTGGCCGCTGCCCTGGGGCGAAGTCCTCGACGCGCATGGCGCAATTATAGTTTTAGGCCGCCAACCTATACTTCCGCTGCCGGGTTCAATAGAGAACTATGCAACCCAAGGCGGGGACGGCGGCAGGTGGACCCGCGCTCTGGCACGGAGGCGGAGGATCGCTCGCTGCGCATCCATTGCGGGCCGCTCCGTCTCGCTCTGTCCCAACCGCCTCCTTGCCACGCGTGCTGCGGCGCGCGGAGTCCGGATCGCGCGGGCCCCCGCCACCGCCCTCCCCGCGCTGCGTGACGCCGGTCGAACCGGGCCGGTCGCGCGGAGGAGGTATGGACCGCTCGATGCAGCCGCGCCGACCGATTGTCCGGCTTGTCGCGTCGGTATCCGCCTCCGCGCGGAGACCACTTGCTGAGGGCTGGAGGACTCGCTGCCACGGGCAAGCCGTGCTCGCTCGTCAGCGGCAACCCCTCCCGGCGCGGCGTCGGGTTCAGAGACGCGCCCGACGCGGCCGTCGCGGTAGTCCCGGCTACCAGTCGCCTCGGAAGGAGTAACGTCGCAGCGCCGTGACGCACCCGCTGGTCGACCAGCTTCGGTTCACCCGCAGCGAGTGGATGCGCGGACTCGCGGGCGTGAGCGAGGACGAGGGGTCACGGCACCTCGCGCGCATGAACTGCATCGGTTGGAACGTCGGGCATCTCGCCTGGCAGGAGCAGCGGTACTGGCTGTATCGCGCGCAGGGCCGGCTGCTGTTCCCGCAGTTAGTGGAGATGTACGCGTTCGGCGCGCCGATGAGCACTCCCTCGCTCGCGGAGATGCTCGACCTCTGGAGGCGCGTCACGGCCGACACCGATCCGTACCTCGACACGTGCACGACGGAGATGCTGCAGAGCGAGCTGCTTGTCGATGGCCAGGCCGTGGGCCAGACGGTGGGCTCGGGCATGCGCCGGATGACCTACCACTACTGGTACCACGTCGGCGAGATCCAGGCGATCCGCCAGATGCTCGGCCCCGGCGAACTGCCTGAGTACGTAGGGGATATCGAGGTCGAGGCGCCCTACCGGCCGGAGTGAGCTTGCGCGTCACGCTGCCGCGATGCTGCGGACGCGGTACTCGCAAGAACTCGGGCACGTTGCGCCGCGTCGCGTCGTTGTCACGCCTGCGCATTTGACCGCGTATCGGTAGTCTCGCGGGATGGAATTCGGCATCCAGATCGAGCCGCAGTTCGGCTTCTCGTTCGAGGAGGTCCAGGACGTCGCGCGGGACGCGGAGACGTTCGGGCTGCACGCGGTGTGGGTGTCGGACCACCTCTTCCTGAACAAGGAGGCGGCGAATACCAACTGCCTCGAGGCATGGACGCTCCTCGCGGCGCTCGCGCAGACGACGACGCGCATCAGACTCGGGACGCTCGTCACCTGCCAGTCGTACCGCAACCCGGCGCTGCTGGCGAAGATCGCCGCCGGCGTCGACCACATGTCGGGTGGCCGTCTCGAGTTCGGCATCGGCGCCGGCTGGAAGGAGATCGAGTACCGCGCGTACGGCTACGACTTCCCTGCGCCGGCGGTGCGCCTGCGGCAGCTGACGGAGTCGATCGAGATCTGTCGGCGCATGTGGACGGAGGACCGACCCAGCTATCGCGGCCGCCACTACGCCATCGACGGCGCCTTCTGCGCGCCGAAGCCCGTGCAGCGCCCGCATCCGCGGATCTGGGTGGCGGGCGCGAAGCCGCGCATGCTTCGCATCGTCGCGCGTTACGCGGACGCGGTGAACATCGGCGACTTTCCGTCGCCGCAGGCCTACGCGGCGGCGATGACGGAGCTCGAGCGCGCGTGCGCCGAGATCGGGCGGGACCCGCGGCGCATCATGCGCAGCCACTTCGGCGGCGTCGTGCTGGGGGCGACCCAGGGCGACCTCGACCGCATCGTCGGCACACTCGCCGCGGCCGCGGGAATGAGCGCTGAGCGCTGGCTCGCCGCGCGCCAGCGCTCGGTGATCGGGACGCCGGAAACTGTCATCGCCCGCATGCGGGAGTACGCGGCGCTGGGGGTGCGTTACTGGGCGATGGTCTTCCCGTATGGCCACGAGCGGGAGATGCTCTCGGTCTTCGCCGACAAGGTGATGCCCGCGCTGGCCTGACGGCACCCTCGCCGCCATCCCGGCGGTCGCGCCTCGCTACGCGGGCGCGGTCGCGCCGGACCGCATCAGCGCCTCGATCTTCTTCGGGTAGTCCTTCATCACGGTGCGCAACATCACGGGGAGAAGCACGCCGTCCTTCAGCCGTCCGACGACAACGGCAGGCCGCTCCCAGAGCATCCGCATCTGGCATTTCGTCCGATCGGGGCCGTCCTCGGTCAGCTGCGTCGTGTTGAACACCGGACCGATGAAGAAGAACTCGATCGTCATCTCGCGCGGCTCATCGCTGCCGACCACGCGGAAGACGGTCTTCGCATCCTTGCCGTGGTGGCAGTGGAACTCGCCCCCGAGCAGTGTGCCCCGCGCGCCGGGCCGGAGCTCGACATTACGCACGCCCATCCACTGCCGGCGCAGGTCGGGATCGGCGAGCGCGTGCCACACCACGGCGACGGGCAGCTCGATGATGGAGTCGAGCGTCAGGCGGGATTCATCGCGGCCCACGGTCGTCCGCTGCGCCATGCGAGCGCGTTCCCGCAGCGGCGCGAGGTCGTGATACCCGCCCTCGACGCGGCCGAGGAGGTCGTAGTCCTCGGAGTGCCGCTCGAACTGCGCGCGCAGCGGCTCCGGCCATCGCTCCATGAGCGCGTCCGTGGCGAAGATGTACTCATGCGACGGCACGTGGTTCTTCAGCAGCCGGTGGACGAGGTTCACCGGCGTTCCGACGAGCTGATCCACCTTGCCGACGCGGTGCCACGAGTACGGTCCCCGGTGCGCGACGAACTTCAGCGTGAGCCCTCCCGCGGTGGTGCACGCCCGGCAGTGACACGTGCTCACCGTCTCGATATCCCGCAGGCGGCGGTGGAAGCGTACGAACGCGTCCTCCATCCAGTCCACGAGGTCCGCGTCGGCGCGCTCCCCGACGAAGCAGACGGCGTCGCCCTCGAGCTGAGCGACCGTCAGGCGCTTGTCGAAGGCACCGATGATGGCCTCGAGGAGCTCGCTCAAGATCTCGCGCGAATGCTCAAGCTGGTCTCCGCGATGAACGCCGTGTAACCGGAGATGTCCGCGATCACCAGCGGGCCGTCGCGCGTGCCCACGGCGCGATTATCCGCCGCCGGGCTTCTGCCTGGCCGGTGCCTCCATCGGCTCCGGGGCGAGCCACGCGCGGAACGCCTCGAAGCCGTACGGGCGCCCGAGGAAGTCGCGCACCAGCTCGGCCGCCGGTTTGGTCCCACCGGGTGCCAGGATCAGGTCGCGGTAGCGGCGTGCCTGCGTGGCGTCCAGCAGTCCGCTCGTGAACGCGCTGTGGAGGTCCTTCGCGATGACGAGGGACCACATGTACGTGTAGTACAGGGCCGTGTAGCCCTCCAGGTGCCCGAAGCTCGCCTCGAACGCTGTGTCGGGAGGCGGTTCCGCCGGCAGGTACTCGCGCGCGAGCTCGTAGGCCAGGCGGGTCGAGTCGATGTCCCTTGGATCGCGGTCGTGGAGCTGGAGCGCCACCGCCGACAGCCAGAGCTGGCGCTGGACGAAGGTAGCCCTGCCGAAGGCGCGCGCGGCCCGCAGCCGCGCCACGAGCGCCTCAGGGATGACCTCGCCCGTCTCGACGTGGCGCGCGAAGCGGCGCAGCACGCCGAGGTCGGAGACCCACTCCTCGAGGAACTGCGAGGGAGCCTCGATGAAGTCCCACTCGTTGGGGCGGACGACCCGCATCCACGGGATGTCGCCGGCGACGACGCCGTGCACCAGGTGGCCGAACTCGTGGAAGAAGGTCTCGACCTCCGAGTGCTGCATCAGCGCCGGGCCGGCCTGCGAATTCGGATCGGGGAAGTTGCACACCAGCACGACATGCGGCCTTTGCCGGCCACCCACGCCGTAGCGCAGGGTGAAGCAGGCCGCGTGCTTGAACTTGCCGTCCCGCGGGTGCATGTCGAGCGAGATGAGTCCCATCGGTCGGCCGTCGACGGCGACCTCGAAGGTCTCGACCGAGGGATGCCACAGCTTCATCTCGACGGGCGTGAAGGTCAGCGCGAACAGCTCGCCGAAGAGGTCGAGTACCGCCTGTCGCACCGCGCCGTATTCGAAGTAGGGGCGCAGCTCGCGGCTGTCGAAGCCGTAGCGCTCGTTCTTCACGCGTTCGGTGTAGTAAGGGAGGTCCCAAAGCCCGAGCTTCCCATCCACGCTCGGCTCCTCGGCGCCTTTCGCCGCCAGCAGATCCTGCACCTCCGTCTTCGCGCTCTCGAGCGTCGCTCCGCGCGCCTGCTCGATGAACCGGCGAATCTCGCCCGCCGAGCCGGTCATCTTGTCCTCGGAGATGTAGTCGGCCCACGTCGCGTGGCCGAGCAGCCCCGCGAGCTCGTGGCGCTTGGCCAGCATCTGCTTCAGGACCTCGACGTTGCGGGGGACCGCCCTCCGGTAGTTGACGGTCATCAGCTCCCTGCGCGCCGCGCTGTCCCGCGCGTAGGTCATGAACGGGATGTAGTCCGGGTAATTGGTGGTGATGCGCACCTTGCCGTCGGATCCGGCCGGGTGGGCAGCGATGAAATCGTCGGGGAGTCCGGTGAGCGCTTCAGGCGCCAACGCCACCTCGCGCACGTCGTCGCGGATGTTCCGGGCGAATTCCTGCTCGATGACGACGAGCTCGTCGCGTAGGCGCCGGACCCGCTCCCGATCGGCGTCGGCGATCTCGACGCCGGCCCGCCTCATGTCCCGTCTCTCGAGCTCGACGACACGGCGCGCGATCGGATCGAGCGCCGCAAGGTCGATGGCGCCCAGGGCGTCGTACAGCGCGCGATCCTGGTCGAGCATGGTGCGCAGCTGCGCGATGTCGCGGACCACCGCCTCCGCCGATTCGCGGACGGCGCCGTCGGGGTGTACCTCGGCCATGAGGCTCGATTCGCTGGCCGCGTTCGCGAGCACGATCGACAGGTCGTTCAGCGGCTCGAGCACGCTTTCGCGCGTGGCGCCAGCGCCTGCGGCGTGGATACGGTCGAGGTGACCCCGGGCCGCCGAGACCGCGTCGCCGCCCCGCTGCGTCAGCCGCTCGGCTTCAGGTCTGCTGCTGGTGATCGTCATCGGTCCTCATCCCTCGCCAAAGAGGTCGTGGCCGGAGGATAGGGCCCCCCCAAGGTCCCCCGTGACCGGGGAGATCCGGCGACGGCGGCGCGCCCCGTCGCCGGGCGCGCGAAGGGCCGGCCGAGGATTCGCGCGAGCAGTCAGATGACGGGCCGTCATTCGACGTCCGCGGCGTGCCCCGTGCGCGTCAGCAAGCCCCTGCCGTATCGCCTAGCGTCATGCAGCGCAGGCGTCCGGCGCCCACAGTGGACATCTCCGTGAAACCCCTCCGCCCATTCGCCGTGCTCGCCCTCGTCCTGGCCGTTCTCCTGTCCGGGGCATCGCCCGCGCGCGCCGAGGATCCAAAGCTGCCGGCCGTCCCCACGGCCGACCAGAAGAAGGCCGCGGATATCGAGGCGGCGGCCGCCGCCGCCCGCGACGCGAAGCTGCAGTACGAGGCCGCGATCGCCATGGCGGATGCCAAGCTCGGGCTGCTCGAACTCGAACGCGCCGGCGCGCAGGCGCAGGTCGACGCGCTCGCGGTCGAGATCGCCAAGACCGACTCGTCCCTGGTGGAGGTGGGCGCGCGGCTTGAGGACACGCGCGCGCTGCTGGCCCGGCTCCGTGCCGACATCGCCCGGCAGACGAACCAGCTCGCCGCGCGTCAGGCGCTGTATGCCATCCACCTGCGCACGACGTACCGCGACAGCCACGCCAGCGTCCTCGAGATGCTCCTCGCGGCCTCGTCGATGTCGGACTTCGCCAACCTCGTCGGGACGAGACTCGCGCTCGACCGTCAGGACGTCGTGCTCGCGACGGAGATCCGGACCCTTCGCGCCGACACCGAGACCAAGCGCGCCGCGGCAGTCGTCGCCGAGGCGGCGATCGTCACCCTCCAGTCGCAGTTGACGGAGCAGCGGGAGCGCGCCGCCGCGCAGCGCGCCGCATTCGAGATCGTCGTTCGGCAGGCCAGCGTCGCCGTCGGCGCGCAGTCCGCGGCCCGCGCCGACGCGGTCGCGGGGAGGGCCCGCGCCGTCCAGACCGCGCAGTGGGCCGAGGAGGAGGCGCTCGAGCTTGCGCGTCAGATCCTCAAGGCCGAGGACGCCTACCCCGAGCTGGCCGCCAAGCTCGCCAGCGCATCCGGACTCGGCGCCTTCAGCGGGACGAAGTTCCCGGTCCGGCCCCTCGAGGGCGTCCTCAGCTCACCGTTCGGCCCACGCCTGGGCGGCTTCCACAACGGGATGGACATCGCCGCGCCGATGTATTCGCCGATCCTCGCCGCGGCCGCGGGGATCGTCGTGACCGTCGGACACCCATACCTCGCCTCCGGCGACTCGGCGGAGGTCGTCATCATCGCGCACGGCAACGACCTGTCGACGCTGTACGGCCACCTGGACGATGTCGTGAAGCTTCCGCCGGTGAAGCTCGGTCAGAAGGTGGAGGCCGGCGACGTGATCGGCTACGTCGGAATGAGCGGGCATACCACCGGACCGCACGTGCACTTCATGGCCATCTTCAACGGCAAGCCGATCGATCCCGTGACCTTCATCCCTGCGGCGGCTTCGGCTCGCTAGGCGAAGTCCCTTCGCGCTGGAACTCGCGCTCCTGCACCTCACCCGCCGCGCGAGACCACGACTTGTCGCTCTCCGCCTCGGACTTGCTCGTCGGGCCGCCGAATTCCGTCGTCACCTCGGGCGTCCGGTGGTCCTGCGGTCCGGTTTCCTTGCGCCGTTCGATCTCGTCGGCGACGGACTTCGTCGGATCCGGCTGCGGCTTCCCCTTGTCGGCTCCTGACATGTTCGTTCCCCTTTCGCTCCGCTCGCTCCGGTAGCGCTACGGCGCGCTCCGAGGCGCGATCGCCCTTAGGGCGCGACGTCAATGATGCGCGCGCGCACGCCTCCCGAGTCGACGTCCAGCACGCCGTAGGTCGGCGCCGGCTGCCGGCGCTTCCACGTAGCGCTTCCGGGGTTGAAGTAGCGGACCCCGTCGACCTGCTCGTTCCATGGGATGTGCGAGTGTCCGAAGACGATCACCGCGGCTTCCGGGAATCGTCGTCGCAGCCTGCGCTCGCGGCCCCCGCGCGGCCCGCCGATGTGCAGCATCGCGATCGACACGCCACCCTCCACGAGCCGCACCTCGTCGGTCGCTCCCCACGCGGTGACATCCGGCCGGTCGTTATTGCCCATCGCGGCCCGCACGGGCGCGTAGCTGGCGAGCTCGCGCAGCACCGCGGCGGAGGTGACGTCGCCGGCGTGCAGGATGAGGTCCGCGCGGCGCAGTGCGAGGATGACGCCGGCCGGCAGCGCTCGCACGAAGTCGGGGATGTGCGTGTCCGCCAGCACGACGATGCGCACCGCGTCACAGTACGGGCGTGGGATCGGGCGAGGGGCACGGCGGTACCTTCCGCGCGGTCCTCGCGGCGTTCCTCGGCAACCTCGCGATCGCGATAACCAAGGCTGTGGCCACCGTGCTGACCGGCTCGGGCGGACTCGCCGCCGAGACCGCTCACTCGTTCGCGGATTCGATCAACCAGGTGCTGCTCCTGGTCGGTGTCGCCCGGAGCGGGAGGCCACCGACAGAACAACATCCGCTCGGTTTCGGCAAGGAGCGCTATTTCTGGTCGCTGGTCGTCGCGCTCCTCCTGTTCTTCGGAGGGGGCGTCATCGCACTGTACGAGGCGTACGACCGCCTGGAGAACGGCGCGGCGCTCGGCGATCCGACCGTCGGATTTGTCGTACTGATCATCGCGGCGGTCTTCGAGGTGCTGTCGCTCGGCGCGGCGATCCGCGAGATGCGGACGGAGGCCCGCGCCGCCCGCCTGGGCCTCTGGCGGTTCTTCGCGGAGCTGCGCGATCCGGCCATGCGCACGGTGGTCTTCGAGCAGCTCGCGGACCTGGTCGGACTCGCCCTGGCGCTGGCCGGGCTCGCTCTCACCGCGGCGACGGGCGATGCGCGCTTCGACGCGGCCGCGAGCGGCGCCATTGGCCTGGTGTTGATCGTCGTCGCCTTCGAGCTCGCGCGCGACGCGCGGGCGCTGATCATCGGCGAGGGCGCGCCGGCGGATGTGCGCGATGCGCTCCGTCGGTCGCTGGCCGAGGATCCGAGGGTCGACGACATCATCGAGCTGTACGCCGTGCGCATCGGCGCCGGCCAGCTGCTGGTGATGGCGCGCCTGTCCGTGCGCGACGACATCGACGCCGGCGAGGTCGAGCGCCTCCTCGTCGCGCTCCGGGAGCGTCTGCAGCGCGAGCATCCCGACGTGATGAAGACCTTCCTCGAGGTCAATCCGTCCAGAGGCACGGCCCCCCGCCCCCGTGGCATCGGTGCTGCAGCCGGACCGACGAGAGAAGGAGGCACGTCATGAAGGATCTCGCTCTGCTCGTGTTGAGACTGGTGACCGGTGGGTTGCTGGCCGGCCACGGCGCGCAGAAGCTCTTCGGCTCGTTCGGGGGCCACGGTCTGGAGGGCACCGGCGGATGGCTCGAATCGATGGGCATGCGGCCAGGAAAGAACTGGGCGATGGCGGCGGGCGCGGCCGAGTTCGGCGGCGGCGCGCTGACGGCGCTGGGCCTGATGAACCCGATCGGGCCCATCCTGATGTTCGGCCCGATGGCCACGGCGACCCGCCTCGTCCACTGGGACAAGCCCGTGTGGGTCAGCGAGGGGGGAGCGGAGCTTCCGCTCACGAACCTGGCGATCGGCACGGCCCTTCTCCTGTCGGGGCCGGGCGCGATCTCGCTCGACCGCATCTTCGGCGTTCGCGTCCCGTGGTACGCCAGCCTTCTGGCCATGGGAGCGGTCGCCGCGGGAGTCCGCGCCGCGACCGACGCGGAGCTCCGCTCGAAGCTCGAACGCGTCCCCACGGCCGCGAAGGAGGCCCTCGGACGCGCACCCGCGGCGCAGTCCACCGGGACGGCCGACGTGACGCCGATCTGAGCCCACGCGCACCCGGGCACCCCAGGTCGCGTGCCCGCACGGTCTGAGAGCGCCGCGACGGCCCCGACGATCGATCGAGGCCGTCGCTCTTTTTTGTTAGCCCTCGCGCCGGGTGGTGCCCGAGTCGTCCACTTTCGTCGGGATCTGGGACCGCTCGATATCGTCCAGCTCCGGCCCCGCTGCGGCGTCGGGCATGGGCGCCACGCCCTCCTGGCCCTGCCGCGTGGGGATCGAGGTGGTCATCGTGTCCGCGTCTTCTTCGTTGGCGAACGGCACCTTCTTCTCTTCCACGGTGTTCTCCTTTGGCCCCTTACCTCTATCGTGCGCCTTGGCCGGCATCGACGCCCGCCTGCCGCAGCTCCGCGAAGAGCGTGGTGAGCGCCGGCAGCTGATAGTGGGCGTTGAGCCCGCTCGGGTTCGGGAGCACCCAGAGCCGGCTGTCTCCGAGCGTTTCCGCCTGTCGGCCGACGGCCGCTTTAGGGCGTTCGAACGCTACGCGGTACGCCGCCACACCGAGCACGGCGACGGTCGCGGGCCGGTACCGGCGGGCCGCGCGCGCCAGCCTCGCTGCCCCCGCGCGAAGCTCCGCGTCGCCGAGCTCGTCGGCGGTCGCGGTGGCACGCGCTACAAGGTTCGTGACCCCGAGCCGGCTCGCGAGCAGCTGGCGGTCGTCGAACGGAGAGAGGACGTGCGGCGTGAACCCAGCGGCGTGCAGCACCTTCCAGAAGCGGTTGCCCGGACGCGCGAAGTGGTGACCGACCGCGCCGGAGTAGAGGCTCGGGTTGATGCCGCAGAAGACGACGCGCAGGTCCGGCGCGAGCACCGCCGGGATCGACCTGCCTCGCGCTGCCTGCAGCTGCGCGAGGGTGGGCCTCCACGGTCGGGTCGAGGACGCGACGCTCAGCCTCCGCGGCCGAAGCATCAGGCCGGGCGGCGTTCCGCCATCGCGCGCTGGGTCGCCGCCACGAGCTCGCCGGGCCGCTGCGTTCCGATGCGCACCCGCCGGCCTCGGCGCAGCTTGAACGTGACGCCCTTGTTGCCGCTCACGTTGTACGTGATCCCGGCGAGTCCGAAGTGCACGCCCCAGCCGCCCGAGTCGAGGATGCCGTACGTGCGCGCCTCGAATGCCTCTATGTCGTCGTAGCGGATGGTCCGCGTGGGCCAGCGGCCGTGGAACGAGACGACGATCCCGTTCGGCGTGACCGATGCCTCGAGGTTCACGACCGCGAACAGGACGGCCAGCAGGGCTGCGGTCGCGAGCGGAACGACGGCCCCGATGACGGTGGCGCCGCGAGACGACGACGAGAAAGCCGCGATCGCCAGTGCCACCACCACCGGGATCGCGATCAGCATCCATAGCGACGCGTGGCGAAAGCGCTGCTGCTCGTGGAAGTACACCGTCCCGCTCACCGGCCTCCATTCTCCAGCGATTACGCTCGTCGCATCCATGCCCAAGCCCAAGCCCTTCGTCCGCGTCCACCACGAGGATCACGAGGCGAGCGCCGAAGTGGTCGCGGCCGGCCTCCGTGCGCAGGGCATCCCCGCGGCCGTGGAGCGCGATGATGACCTCCTCGCGATCGCCGGTCCCGTTGCGCGGGGCCGCTTCGCGATCGTCGTCCCGGACCGTCAGTCGCGCCGGGCGCGACGCGCGCTCGGCGAGCCACTCGAGCCGCGGAGCCGCGGTGCCGGAATCTACGCCACCGCGGCCTTGTTGTTCGGCATGCTCGCCGCTGCCGTGGTGTACGTCGTCTCCCGGCTGTTCTGACGTGCAGCCTTGGGCGAGGCGGCGACGCTGCGGCCGCCGGCAACGCGGCGACCTCAAGCCGTGACCGATCTCGAGCGGCTGCGAACGGACGCCCTGCGCGATGGCCGCGAGTGCGTGGTGGGTGCGGCGATCCTCGACGCCTCTGGCCGAGTCTTCGTGCAGCGGCGCTCGCCCGAGCGCAGGCTGCTCCCCGGTTGCTGGGACATCGTCGGCGGGCACTTGGAGCGCGGCGAGAGCCTGCTCGAAGCGCTTGCGCGCGAGGTCGCCGAGGAGACGGGGTGGTCGTTCGTGGCCGCCGATGAGCTGCTGCTCGTTGAGGACTGGGAAACGCCGGAGCCGGGCGGTCCTCGGCGGCGGCGCGAGTTCGACTTCCGCGTCCGCGTGGAGGGGGATCTCGCCGCGCCGCGGCTCGAGGTCGGCAAGCATACCGAGTACCGCTGGGTCGGTGCCGACGATCTCGGCGTGCTCGACGAGAACCGCGGCGCCGACGACGGGATGGTGCGGCGCATCGTGGAGCTCGCCCTTGCAAAGCCGAGTGTGCGGTCGCGGGCCGCGGAGCGGGCTGACCGTCCGCGCGCGGACTAGGACTGCCTCGCGGGATCCCCGATCACCACGTTCCACTTGCGCACGCGCCACGACCGGACGAGGCCCTGGCGCACGTACGGATCGTGCTCGGCGAATCGCTCCGCCACCGACGGGTCATCGGTGGTGAACACGAGCGCGGCGCCCTCGGGTGGATCGCCGAAGGCGCCGGCGACCCAGAGCTCGCCTCTCGCCTGGGCTTCGCGGGCGAGCTTCAGGTGCTCCTCGCGGAGCGGCGCCCGACGCTCGAGGTAGTTCTCCACCAGGTCGTACAGCAGCAGGTGATACATCCCGATCCCCTTTATCGGCGCGCCGGTCAGCGCCCGACGAACGTGGCGGTCGATGCGTGGAGCGGCTGCGCGGCGCCGAACGTGATCCGCTCGAACGGGCGCGTCGAGACCGCCCACACGCCGGTGAACGGATTGTCGAGGTCATCGATAACTTCGAGCACGAGGAAACTGACCACGACGGTGAAACCGACGACGAGCATGCCGATGATCTGGCCCTCGAACCCGAGCAGGACCATCCCCACGATGAGGCTGGTCGTGGCGATGTACAGCAGCGCGCGCAGCAGCCCCGGCATGCGCAGCAGAACGAGCAGTGTCCGGTCTCCTCGGGCGTCGCTCACCGCGCCGAGCGCGCGCACGGCCTCGGCCCACGCCGGCACGTCCTTCACCGTTTCGACGGCGATCGCGTTCACCGCGTCGGTCATTTCCGCGAACTCGTCGTCGGCCGCCGTCGCGGTCTCGCCCTTCAGCATGACCGGCCATTCCTTCGTGATGACCTCGTTCCGGTAGCGCGTGATCGCGTCGCGGGCGCGCGCCACGCCCGACGCGTCGCTGACGTAACCGACGTACCGCCAGAGCTCGGCGAGCTCGCGCGCCTCCCGCTTGACCGCCGTGTCGGTGTCGTTGAATTTGCCCCACACCGAGACGACCGTGAACCCCGTGAGGACGCTGTACAGCGTTCCGATCGCGCCCACGAACGTCGCCACGCCACCGATGTCCGGTTGGAGGGGCAGGTACTGCCGCAAAGCGAACTGGAGACCGAGCGTCAGCGGCAGCGCGACGACCAGGCGCAGCCAAAAGGTCCTGCTCACGGGCGCGGGGACTATACCGCGCGACGCGCCGACGGTCAGCCTCCGGCGGCGACCTTTTTGCGCTGGCCCTGCAGGCGGTCCCGTTCGTGCTTCGCAAGGATCCGCTTGCGCAGACGGAACGACTTCGGGGTCACCTCGAGCAGCTCGTCCTCGGCGAGGAACTCGATCGCGTCGTCGAGAGACAACGTGCGCACACCGTCGAGACGCAGCGCCTCGTCAGAGTTGCTCGAGCGCATGTTCGTCAGGTGCTTCTTCCTGCAGACGTTGACCTCGAGGTCCTTCTCGCGCACGTGCTGCCCGACGATCATGCCCTCGTACGCGTCGACCCCCGGCCCCACGAACAGCGTGCCGCGCTCCTGCGCCTGGAACAGCCCGAACGTCGTCGTGACGCCATCCTCGAACGCGATGAGCGAGCCATGCTCGCGGCCCGCGATCGGCCCCGCCAGCGGCCCGTAGCCGGCGAAGATCGTGTTCATCACCCCGCGGCCGCGCGTGTTCGTGAGCAGGAGCTGACGGAAACCGAGCAGGCCGCGGGTCGGGATGCGAGCCACGACGCGCACGGTCCCGTCGTCGCGGTGCCTCATGTCGTGCAGCGCCCCGCGCCTCATGCCGAGCAGCTCGATGACGATGCCCACGGCGTCCTCCGGCGTCTCGACCTCGAGCTGCTCGTACGGTTCCTGGATCTCGCCGCCCTGCTCCTTCGCGATGACCTCCGGACGCGAAACCTGGAACTCGTAGCCCTCGCGGCGGAGCGTCTCCACGAGGATCGCCAGGTGCAGCTCCCCGCGTCCGCTCACCAGCAGCGTGTCGGGGCTGCCGGTATCCGTGACGCGCAGGGCGACGTCGCGCTCGAGCTCCGCGTACAGGCGCGCGCGCAGCTTGCGGGACGTCACGTGGGGGCCCTCGCGGCCCGCGAACGGGCTCGTGTTCACGGCGAAGGTCATGCGCAGCGTCGGCTCCTCCACTCGGATCGGCGGCAGCGGACGGGGATCGGCCGCGTCGGCGATCGTGTCGCCGATGGCAATGTCCGGGATGCCGGCGACGGCCACGAGGTCGCCTGCGCGGACCTCCGCGACCTCCTCGCGCGCGAGGCCCTGGAACGTGTACAGCTGGGTGACCTTTCCGACCGACAACGCGCCCTGGTGGTCGATGCGGGCGACGCCCTGGCCGCGGTGCAGCGATCCGCTCTGCAGCCGGCCGACCGCGATCCTGCCGAGGTAATCGTCGTAGGTGGTCGTCGTGACGAGCAGCTGTGCCGGCGCCTCCGCGTCGACGTCGGGTGGCGGGAGCCGTTCGACGATCGCCTCGAAGAGGGGGACCAGGTCGGGACCGATGTGCAGGTGGTCGGTACCCGCCCGCCCGGCGAGCGCGTTCGTGAAAATGGTCGGGAACTCGGCCTGAACCTCGTTGGCGCCGAGCTCCAGGAATAGGTCGAACGTCTCGTTCAGCACGTGGTTGGGGCGCGCGTTCGGCCGGTCGACCTTGTTCACCACGAGGATCGCGCGGTGTCCCCGCTGGAGCGCCTGGCGCAGCACGAACGTCGTCTGCGGCATCGGCCCGTCGACGGCATCGACGAGCAGCAGGACGCCGTCGACCATGTTCATGACGCGCTCGACCTCGCCTCCGAAGTCGGCATGGCCCGGCGTATCGACGATGTTGATCTTGGTGCCGCGGTACACCACCGCGGTGTTCTTCGCGAGGATGGTGATGCCACGTTCCCGCTCGAGGTCGTTGGAATCCATGACCCGCTCCACGACCTGCTGGTTGTCACGAAAGATGCGGCTCTGACGCAGCATGGCGTCGACGAGCGTGGTCTTGCCGTGGTCGACGTGCGCGATGATCGCGACATTCCGGATGTCCGAACGCAGGGTCACGGGTGGGGCGCGCCTTCGCTCAGCGTGCGATCAGCGTTTGGCGGCGCGCCTCTCGGCCGACTCGCGCTGGAAGGGCGCGCGAGGCTTCGTCTCCGTGACCAGTGAGATATGCCGGTAGTCGTGCGCCGCGATCTCGTGCGCTGTACGCAGCTCGCTCGCCTGGAGGAGCGCGGGGAGAGAGTTGCTCTCGGTCACCGGGAAGCGGACGACGCAGTCTGGGAAACGGCAGGGAAATCCGCCTGAACGCACCCTCTAGGGCCGGCGTTTCGCGGCGAAAGCGTGCACGCGGCCTTCATCCGAGGGAATCATCTTGTTGATTCTACACAAAGCGATGATCGCGCGCACGTGACGGCGCGATCGGCGGCGCGCTACGATGCCGGCGCGATGTCCTGGACCGAGCGTTCCCACCCGCGGCGGATCGCCATGGTGGTGATCGCGGCGCTCGCTGTAGCGCTGGCGTCCGGTGCATCGGCGGTCGCGAAGTCCGACAGCGCGGTCAACGTGCGCTACGCGCGCGCGGCCGTTCCGGCCGGTGGGCTGTCGATCCCGGACGGCGCGACGAGCCTCACGTGGCAGAGCGACGTGTTCGATCCGGGCTTCGCGTTCACCGAGCTCGTCGCCTCGTGGAACGCCGACGCGCCCGCGGGCACGATCGTCGAGGTCGACATGCAGGCGACCCCTGACAACGCGCGCTGGACCAAGTGGTACGTGATGGGAAGGTGGGCCTACGACGACACGACATTCCTGCGCACGTCCGTGCCGGCGCAGGGCGACCGCGACGGCTACGTCGCCATCGACACCTTCGTCGCAGGCAAGATCCCCATGGTGGCCTATCGGCTCCAGGTCGTCCTCACCGGCACCTCCGGGACTTCCCCGACCGTGCGCAGCCTCGGCGCGATGGCCTCGAACGTTCCGGCGAAGTTCGCCGTCCCCAGCACGCGAACCTTCACTGGCGTGGCCACGCTGCCATGGGACGTGCCCGCGTACTCGCAGGAGATCCACGCGGGGGACTACCCACAGTTCGACGGCGGCGGCGAGGCGTGGTGCAGCCCGACCTCGACGAGCATGGTCGTCGCCTACTGGGGCCGCGGTCCGAGCGCTGCCGACCTCTCGTACATCCCGGCCGGCCACACCGATCCGCAGGTCGACTACGCCGCGCGGTACACCTACGACTACAACTACCACGGGACCGGCAACTGGCCGTTCAACACCGCGTACGCGGCGCGCTACGGCCTCGATGCGTTCGTCACGCGGCTGCGCTCGCTGAACGAGGCGGAGCTGTTCATCCGCGCCGGGATCCCGCTCGTGGCGTCGATCGGCGTCGACTCCAACAAGCTCGACGGTTTCATGTTCAAGAGCTCGAACGGCCATCTGCTCGTGATCGTCGGTATCACGGCTGAGGGCAACGTCGTCGTGAACGACCCCGCGGCGCCCTCCGACCTTGCAGTGCCGCGCGTGTACGACCGAGCGCAGTTCGAGGACGCGTGGCTCAACCATTCGGGCGGGATCGTCTACGTGATCCACGACCCGAGCGTCCCGCTGCCGCCACCTCCGACGCAGGCCAACTGGTAGGCGCGGCGCCGCCGGGGAATGCCGGCGCCGCGCCGCATAGGTCCGCTTAGGCTTTCTTCACCTCGCCGACCAAGCGCGCCGTCACGTCCTTCGCGTCCCCGAACAGCATCGCGGTCTTCGGATCGAGGTACAGGTCGTTGTCGATGCCCGCGAATCCCGGCTTCATGCTGCGTTTGATCACGAGGATGTTCTGCGCCTTGTCCACGTCGAGGATCGGCATCCCGTAGATCGGGCTGCCCGGCGTGCTGCGCGCGGCGGGGTTGGTGACGTCGTTCGCGCCGATGACGAGCGCCGCGTCGGCGCGCGGGAACTCCGGGTTCGCGGTGTCCATGTCGTAGAGCTGCTCGTAGGGCACGTTGGCCTCCGCCAGCAGCACGTTCATGTGCCCCGGCATCCGCCCCGCCACCGGGTGGATCGCGTAGAGCACCTCGACGCCACGGGCCTTCAGCGCATCGGCGAGCTCGCGCACGTTGTGCTGGGCCTGGGCCACCGCGAGCCCGTAGCCCGGCACGATGATCACCCTGCGGGCGTACGCGAGCATGACCGCGGCGTCCTCGACGGTGGTCTCGCGCGCCGTCCGGCCGTCGGCTGCCGCCCCCGCCCCGGTGGGGCCGGTCGCCGTCGCGGCGCCGAACGCTCCGAACAGCACGTTGGTCAGCGATCGGTTCATCGCCTTGCCCATCAGGCGCGTGAGGATCGTTCCCGACGCGCCCACCAGCGTCCCGCTCACGATGAGCAGCTGGTTCCCGAGGGCGAAGCCGGCGAACGCGACGGCGAGCCCCGTGTATGCGTTCAGCAGGGAGATGACGACGGGCATGTCCGCGCCGCCGATGGGCATCACAAGGACGACGCCGAAGGCGAGCGCGATCAGGGCGATGAGGAACAGCAGCGCGCCCGTGGGCACGATCGTTGTCCCGGTGGCCGCACCGTAGACCAGCAGGAGGCTCAGCACGATCATCGCTCCGAAGACGGCCGCGGTGACCGGCTGCTGCGCCGGGTAGTGGAACGCCTTAGGCGTCACGAATCCCTGGAGCTTGCCGAAGGCGATGGCGCTCCCAGAGAAGGAGACGGCTCCGATCATCAGACCGAGGACGACGCTGAGCGCGCCCCCTGCTTCGAGCGCGCCTCCCGCTCGTCCCGCTTCGAGGGTGGAGACGAGCGCCGCGGCACCGCCGCCGGCGCCGTTGAACAGCGCGACCATCTGCGGCATGGCGGTCATCTTCACCGCGCGCGCGCCGAACAATCCGCCGGCCGCGCCGGCCGCCATCCCGACGAGGACGAGCGGGAGTCCGATCGTGCCGCGCGCAAGGAGCGTCGCCGCGACCGCGAGCAGCATCCCCGCCGCGGCGACGCGGTTGCCTGCGACCGCGGTCGAAGGAGAGGAAAGTCCCTTCAGGCCCAGGATGAACGTCACCGCGGTGATCAGGTACGCCACCGGCACGAGATCGGCGAGCGTCACTCCGGTCGCCGCCCGCGGCCGCGGAACATCTGGAGCATGCGGTCCGTGACGGCGAAACCACCGACCACGTTGACGGTGGCGAGCACCACCGCTGCGAACCCGATCGCCGCCGCGAATGGACCATCCACCGACGTCGCGACGAGGATCGCTCCCACGACGATGATCCCGTGGATCGCGTTGGCGCCCGACATGAGCGGCGTGTGGAGCGTGGACGGCACCTTCGACACGACCTCGAAACCGACGAAGATCGCGAGGATGAACACGTACGCGGCGACGACGGCCTCGGCGCTCATGCCGACCCCATCGCGGCCCGGGTCGGCCCGTGCACGATCTCGCCGTCCCGTGTGATGCACGTCCCCTTCGTGATCTCGTCCTCGAAGTCCAGCTTCAGCTCGCCGTCCTGCGTGATGTGCGCGAGGAATGACGAAACGTTCCGCGAGTACAGCTGGCTCGCGTGCACCGCGACCGTGCTCGGAAGGTCGAGCTCCCCGTGGATCGTGACCCCTTCCCTGGCCACGGTCTGGCCGGGCTCCGTCAGCTCGCAGTTGCCCCCCATCTCCGCGGCCAGGTCGACGATCACCGAGCCGGGCTTCATCGATCGGACCATGTCGGCGGTGACCAGGATAGGGGCGCGACGGCCGGGCACCAGCGCGGTGGTGATGACGGCGTCGGCGTCCTTGACGTGCGCGGCGACGAGCTCCTGCTCCTTGCGGTGCGCCTCCTCCGAGAGCTCCTTCGCGTAGCCGCCGGCGGCCTCGCCGCCGGCCTCCCCGAGGTCGATCGCGAGGAACCGGCCACCGAGGCTTTCCACCTGCTCCTTGACGACAGGCCGCGTGTCGAACGCCTCGACCACGGCGCCGAGGCGCCGCGCCGTCGCGATCGCCTGCAGCCCGGCCACGCCCGCGCCGAGCACGAGCACGCGCGCGGGAGTCACCGTACCGGCCGCCGTCGTGAGCATCGGGAAGAACTTGGGCAGCGAGTTCGCCGCGAGCAGCACGGCCTTGTAGCCGGCGATGTTGCTCTGCGACGACAGCGAGTCCATCGGCTGCGCGCGCGTAACTCGCGGGATCGCATCCATGCTGAAGCTCGTCGTCCGCTTCGCGCAAAGAGCGCGGATGAGATCGGGGCTCGATAGCGGCTGGAGCGTCGCGATGAGCACCCCCGCGTCGCGCAGGCGCTGCGTCTCGTCGAGCGATGGCTTGCGCACCTTCAGCACGCACTCGGCCCCGAGCGCCTGCTCGGCGTCGACGAGCTCGGCCCCGGCTGATCGGTAGGCGTCGTCGTCGAAGAATCCACCCGCACCGGCGTCTTGCTCCACGGCGATCGCGAGGCCGTTCTTCACCAGCCGAGCGACCGCCTCCGGCACCAGCGCCACTCGGCGCTCTCCTGCCGCGCGCTCGCGCGGCACGCCCACCCTCATCGCACGGACGCTAGCAAAACCGCACGTCCGGCGTTCGCATTGACAGTCGGCGGGCGCCCGACGAGCGAGAGTGGCGCCTTGATCGCCTCGAGGGTCGTACGGCCTCCGCTCGCCGCGTGGCGATGGCGTTTCCTCGACCGTATGACGAACGAGGAAGAGGTAGTCGTCGATCGAGCGCGGCGCGCCCTGTGCACAATGAGATCGATCCAAGAGGGCCCGCTTAGAAGGAGTCGAGTGTGACCAAACGCATGCGCGCGACCAAGCACCTAGGCGCACTGTCGATCGTCGCGATCCTGGTGACGGCGTTCCTGCCGGCTGCCGCGCTCGCCGCGAGCGACACGCGAGTAAGTGCAGGCAGTCCGACCACCCCGTTCGCCCAGAACAAGCAGAACGAGCCGGCGCTCGCCGTCGACGCGCACATGACCAACGTGCTCGCCGCCGGCGCGAACGACGAGATCGACGTTGAGGGCTGCGCCGCGGGAAACCCGACGACGTGTCCCTTCACGCCGGGGGTCGGCGTCTCCGGCATCTACTTCTCGTTCGACAGCGGCGCGACCTGGACGCAGCCGACCTACCAGGGCCTCACCGCGCGCGACTGCCTCGGACCCGATCCGTGCGTGCCGCACGTCGGCGACATCGGCACGGTGCCGGGCTACTACGAGGCGGGCCTCTCGTCCGACGGCGATGCGGCGCTCGCCTTTGGGCCTCGGCCGGGAGCGGACGGCAGCTTCGCGTGGGCCAACGGCTCGCGCCTGTACTACGCGAACCTGGCGTCGAATCTCGGGACCACGCGCTCCGAGCAGACCTTCAAGGGCTTCGAGGCCATCGCGGTGTCGAGGACTGACGACGTCGCGCTCGCCGCAAGAGGTGACGCCACAGCTTGGCAGGCGCCCGTGATCGTCTCGAAGCAGTCGTCGACGACGTTCAGCGACAAGGAGCAGATCTGGGCGGACAACGCCTCGTCCAGCCGGTTCTTCGGGACCGTCTACCTCTGCTGGGCCTCCTTCCGCGGGCAGGAGAAGGGCAACGCCGTTCCTGCGCCGCTCATCGTCGCCACCTCGCAC
>JBBPYG010000076.1:0-7381 GCA_038200085.1 Candidatus Limnocylindria bacterium
CTCAGCGAACCCGAGGTAGACCTCCGCGTGCCGGCGCCTGATGTTTTCGGCCTCTCCGCTCTCGGCGAGGCGCTCCTGCGCGTATTCGCGGACGGTCTCGAGCATCTGGAACCGGGGCTGTCCGTCCGGTTGGATGCGCTCGCCGACAAGGCTGTGATCGACGAGCCGCTCAAGCGACTCGAAAACGTCCATGTCCTGGTCGCTGCCGACGCACACCGCCTCGGCATCGTCGAGCGCGAAGCCGCCGGCGAAAGCGGCGAGCCGCCTGAAGAGCGTCTGTTCGGCGCCTCCCAACAGCTCGTGGCTCCAATCGATCGCCCCGCGGAGCGTGCGCTGGCGCTGCGGAAGATCCCCTGCGCCCCCAGTCAGGAGCGTCAGGCGCTTCGAGAGACGTGAAAGGATCCCCTCCGGCGAGAGCGTCCTCGTACGCGCGGCCGCGAGCTCGATGGAAAGAGGCAGCCCGTCGAGACGAGCGCAGATCGTCGCGATCGCCGAAAGCTCGGGCGCCGCCAGCTGAAGATCGGGTCGGACGGCAAGCGCCCGCTGAAGAAAGAGCGTGACCGCTTCGGACTGCGTTTGTCGTTCGTCAGGCCCGGGGGCACGCGTCGTCACGGCCAACGGCGGCACCTCGTAGCGCTGCTCGCCCGACACGTTGAGCCGCACGCGGCTCGTGGCGATGATGGTCAATCGTGGACAGTCCGACAGCAGCCGCGCGACGAGCGGTGCCGCTTGGACGACCTGCTCGAAGTTGTCGAGGAGCAGCAAGAGCCCCTTCGGCTCCAGGTGGCTCACGAGGGTCTTCACCAACGGCTCGGCGGCCTTCTCCGTTATGTCGAGCGCAAGAGCTATCGCGCTGCCCACCAGCTCGACATCCCGGGTAGCGGCGAGAGGCACGAAGATGACCCCGTCGTCGAAGCGGCCTGCCGCCTCCGTGGCGAGCGCGACCGCCAGCCGCGTTTTGCCCATGCCGCCCGGCCCGGTGAGCGTGAGCAGCCGGGTCGCTGCCAGGAGCCTGCCCGTCTCGGCCAACTCCCGTTGTCTGCCGACAAGGCTCGTCAGCTGTGTCGGTAGGGTGTTCGTCGCTGGCGCGAGAGACCGCAGCGGGGCGAACGTCGACTGCAGGTCCGGGTGGGTGAGCTGGAACACGACCTCGGGGTCCGCGAGATCCTTGAGCCGGTGCGTTCCCAGGGGGCGCAGCCCGGCCGGCTGCGGCAGGGAGTCGCCGATCGCATCGGCGGTCGTGCGCGACAACAGGGTCTGGCCACCGTGTCCGATCGACATGAGTCGCGCACATCGGTACAGCGGCACACCGAAGTAGTGATCGCGGCGTCGCTCCACGGCGCCGCCGTGCAGCGCCATCCGAATGCGCAGCGACCCGAGCTCGCCCCAATCCTCGCCTGCGAGCGCCAGCTGGGCATCGAGTGCCGCTTGCGCGGCCGCGAGGGGCTGAGAGAATGCGGCATACACGGCATCGCCCACGGTCTCGAAAATGACTCCGGGCGCGTGCTCCACGGCTGACTGCATGATCTCGTCGTGGCGCAGCAATGCCGCCGCGTAGAGCGTCGGGCGCTGTCCGAGCATGCGCGTGCTGCCCTCGATGTCGCTGAACAGGAAAGTGACATCGCCTTCAGGAAGCACGCCCGTCGGGACCGGCGTCAATTCGGCACGCTCGGTCCAACGGAGCTCTCGATCTGCTGCACGTGCGTTCGCTCGTGCTTCGCCAGCTGCGAGGCGTACGAGCGAAGCGTCCGTTCGTTGGCCTGGCCATACGCGGTGACCGTCGCGGTGCGCTCCCAGTCTTTGGACGTCAGCGCGTCCAGGGTGGCGAGCAACTTCTTTCGCTGTGCCGAGAAGGCGCGCAGCGCGTTGGCGAACGGCCACTCCGGATAATCGGTCCGCCTCATCCAGGTCCGCGGGTTCGTGCCGGCGAAGGTCGCATGCTCCTCGGCGAGGATCCTCGCGATGTTGCCTCCCCATACGTCGCAGCACGCGCGAATGTGCGCGAGGACGTCGCTCGGAGACCACTCGTCCGGCCGCGCCCCGACATGCAGCCGGTCACGCGGCACGCGGCGAGCGACCGCCGCGAGGCGGGATGCGTTCTCGCGGAGCAGCGCAAGCGCCTCCTCGCGGGTGAGCGGCGCCTTTCCATCCCACCCGACGAGCGGGGTCGACCGGTTGCGCGGCCGACGCTTGACGACGGGCTCCGCCTTCTTCACGTCGATCCCTTCACGACCATCGCCCTCGCTCAGCGCGTCCCGAGCAAGCTGAGCGTCGCGAGCGCCATCACTTTCGTCGCGTTCGCGAGATCGTCGAGGCGCACGTACTCGTCGGGGCGATGCGCCGTGTCGAGGATGCCCGGTCCGTAGGCGATGCAGTCGCCCACCCCACCCCGGCGGACCACGTGCTTCTGGTCGTAGGTGCCGGGACTCGCGATGACCGCGGCGGGTCGACCGAGCACGCGCTCGATGGCGTCGCGCACGGCGCGCGCGACGGGCCCGTCCGCGGGCGTCTCGGTCGGCTCGACGAGCATGAGGTCGCGCATCGACCACCCGATGCCATCGTCCCTCGCCTCCTCTCGCGCGATCAGCGCCTCGATCTCGACACGCACCGCGCCGCTCGACTCCTCGACCAGGAAGCGGCGGTCGAAGATCGCGACGCACGTGTCCGGGACGCACGGCGTCTGCTCGACATCCGTCGGTTGCCCCGCGTGGAGCGAGTTCAGGTTGATCGATGCGCTCCTCGCCGCGGCGGGCTCCACCGGCATCGCCGTCCGGCGCTCGGCGAGCTTCGGCGCGAGCTCCTCTTGGATCCGCGTCACCAGGCGAGCCATCGCGTCGGCGGCGTTGCGCCCAAACCCCGGCATGCTGCCGTGCGCCGTCTGACCCCGCGCGGTCACCTCGAACCAGTACACGCCCCGGTGCCCGACGCAGATGCGGTCGACATCGAGGGGCTCGGTGATGATCACATGGTCCGTGCGGTCGGCGTCGATGAATCCCTGGTCGCACAGCTCCGCAACGCCCTCGAAGCCGCCACTCTCCTCATCGACTGTCGCGCTCTGCTCGACGCTCCCGCCGAGGGCGATACCGGCGCGCCGGATCGCCTCGACGGCGTAGACGGACGCGGCGATCCCGGCCTTCTGGTCGCCGCTGCCGCGTCCCCACATCACGCCGGCATGGACCTCCGCGCCGAACGGCGGACGCGACCATGCGCCGACATCGCCGGGAGGCACGACGTCGAAGTGTCCGTTGAAGTGCAGCGTCGGTCGCGGCTCCGCGCCGGCCATCCGCGCGAAGACGTTGACGCGGGGCGGCCCGTCGCGCGCGACGCGCGGGCGGATGTACTCGACGGCGTAGCCGAGCGCCGCCAGCCGTTCGCCGATGTACTGCGCACACTCCTCGTACCGCTCGCCCGGCGGGTTCACCGTCGGGATCCGCACCAGGTCGGCGAGGAAGGCGATGCAGTCGGCTTGGAGCTCGTCTGCGGCGGCGAAGACGCGCTGCACCAGGCGCTCATCGATGGCCGAACCCGCGCCCCCGCGGGAGATGGCGCGCGGCGCGGCGGGGCCGCGGCCTCGAGCTGTCACAGCGGGAACGGCGTCCGCCACAACGCGACAGTGAACAAGAGCGCGATGGCGAGCGCCGACCAGTCGAGGGCGCGCAGCCGGCCGAGATCCACTGCGCTCCGGCCGGCACCGCCGACGTAGCAGCGCGACTCCATCGCAAGGATCAGGTCCTCGGCCCGGCGGAACGCCGAGACGAACAGTGGGACAGTCACAGGTACCAGCTGGCGCGTCCGCTGCACGAAACGCAGCCGGCCCGGCCGGCCGAAATCCGCGCCGCGCGAGGCCTGCGCCTTCATGAGACGCTCGAGCTCCTCCGCGACGGTCGGCATGAAGCGGTACGCGATCGCGAGGATCATTGCGATCTCGTGCCCGGGGACGCGGATGCGGCGGAAGGGCGCGAGTAGGCTTTCGACCGCCTTCGAGAGCGCGGTGATCGTGGTCGTGAGTGTCAGGAGACTCGACAGAAGGATGAGGTCGAAGATACGGAACACGCCCTGCGCCGTCTGCCGCATGGAGTTGTCGGTCACGGTGAGCGCGAACTCGTAGGGACCGAGCGCCACGGGCACGCGCCACAGAACGGGTGAGCCCGTCGGGTCGTAGTTGCCAAGGAACAGGAAGTTGAACAGCGTGTACACGACGATGATCGGGATGACGGGCCGGATCCCGCCCACGAGGTAGCCGATGGGCAGACCGCTCAGCGCCACGAGCGCGATGACCACCGCGAAGGCGATGCCGTTCCCGATATAGGACGGCGTCGTGATGACGCCGGCGATGATGACGATGAACGCGATCACCTTGGCGCGCGGATCCATGCGGTGGATGGGCGAGATGCCCGGGACGTACTGCCCGACGGTTACGCTGCGGGAGAACTCAAACTCGTCCACATCGCCTCCACCGCGTCGTCGACCGTCAGCACGTCTCCCGGAAGCGCGACGCCGCGCTGGCGCAGCGCGCTCGCCAGCTCTGTGGCCGCCGGCACGCCCAGGCCAAGCTCCCGCAGCCGGCCCTCTTCGCGGAACACCTCCCGCACGGGGCCGGATATCACGGTGCGTCCGTCCGACATCACGTCAACGCGCTCGACGAGCTCCGCGACCTCATCCATGTTGTGCGACACGAAGATCAGCGCGGTGCCTCGATCGTCGTGCAGCGAGCGGAGCGCCGCGAGCAGGTCGCGGCGCGCGCGCGGGTCGAGGCCCGCGGTCGGCTCGTCGAGGACGAGCACCTCGGGCTCCAGGGCGAGCACTCCGGCCAGCGCGACCTTGCGCATCTCGCCGCCGCTCAGGCCGAACGTGTAGCGGTCCTTGAAACCCTCGAACGACAGGCCGACGGCCTCCATTCCAGCCTGCACGCGGCGTCGCACCTCGGCGCGATCGCAGCCCAGCTTGCGCGGGCCGAACGCGATGTCGTCTCCGACCGTTGGATCGAAAAGCTGCTGCTCCGGGAACTGGAACACCAGGCCGATCCGGCGGCGCAGCGCCCGCGGATCGACGCGGCGATCTCCCAGGTCGGTCCCGCACACGCGCACCGTGCCCTTGTGCGGCCGGAGAAGGCCGTTGAAGTGCTGCACGAGCGTCGACTTGCCGGACCCCGTGTGTCCCATGATGCCGACGACCTCCGCGGTGTCGAGCGTGAACGACGCGCCCTGAAGGGCGACCGATTCGAGCGGCGTTCCGCGCAGGTACCAGTGCCAGAGATCGCGGACCTCGATGAGCCGTTCGGTCACCGCAGCGCGAGCCTCGGCATCGTCGCGTATGCGTCGGCGAGCTCGGCCACGGTGAGCGGCACGAGCGGAAGGTCGGCACCGCGCCGACGCAGACGGTCGGCGATGTCGGTCACCTGGGGCACGTCGAGCTCGAGCTCGCGGAGCCGCTCGGGTCCCGCGAAGAGCTCGCGCGGCGCCGCCTGGAGAGCGACGCGCCCCTCGGCGAGCACGATCACACGGTCGGCCCGAGCGACCTCGGACATGAAGTGGGTGATCGCGACGATCGTGACGCCGTCGCGGTGGAGGGCCGCGGCCGCGTCGAGCACCTCGGCGCGGCCCGAGGGATCAAGCATCGCCGTCGACTCGTCGAGGACGAGGCACGCCGGCCGCATCGCCAAAACTCCGGCGATGGCCACGCGCTGCTTCTGACCGCCGGACAGCTGGTGGGGCGCCCGCCCGCGAAGCCCGGTGACCTCGAGGCGACGCATCGCGTCCTCGACGCGCTCGCCGATCTCGGCTCGTGAGAGCCCGAGGTTCTCCGGTCCGAACGCGACGTCCTCTTCGACGACGGTCGCGACGATTTGGTTGTCGGGGTTCTGGAAGACCATGCCGACCGTCTGGCGGATGCGCCTCCGCTGCTCCGCGTCACGCGTCGACAGGCCGTCGACGGTCACCGTGCCCCGACCCGGTATGACGAGCCCGTTGAGCAGCTTCGCGAGGGTGCTCTTGCCCGAGCCGTTGTGGCCGATGATCGTGAGCCACTCGCTCCGCCTTATCTCAAGCGAGACATCCGTGAGCGCCTGCACCCGACCGCCGCCAGGTACGGGATAGGCGACCGACACGTCGTCGACGCGGATCAGCGGCTCGCCCGGCGCGGTCATAGCGGCGGCTGGAACCGCCCGTCCGCCGCCGTCCACCCTCCGTCGACGAACATGCACGCCCCCGTCACGTACGAGCTGGCGTCCGATGCGAGGTAGATCACCATGCCCGCGAGCTCATCCGGCCGTGCCCAGCGACCCAGGATGGTCTTCCTCGCGTAGCCGCCGTACCAGTCGGCGTTCTGCTTGATCGGTGCGGTCAGCGGCGTGTCGACGACACCAGGTGCGACAACGTTTGCTCGCACGCCGCGCGGCCCCAGCTCGGACGCGAGCGCCCGGAGCATCTGGACGATGCCCGCCTTCGTGGCCGCGTACACCCCCTGTCCGGGCTCGACCGTCTGCGCGCGGATGCTCGCGAACGCGATGATGCTGCCCTTGCCTCGTTCCGACATCGCCGCGCCCACGGCACGGACCAGCCGGAAGGTCCCTTTGAGGTTGACGTCGATGACGCGGTCGAATTCCGCGTCGCTGATGTCGACCAGCGCCTTGCGGACGTTGATCGCGGGGGTGCTGACGAGCACGTCGATCGCGGCGTCCCGCTGGACAACCGCGGCCACGGTCGCCGTGTCGCGCACGTCCACGCGCAGGGCGTCGGCCGCGCGGCCCGCCGCGACGATGTCCGCGGCGGTGCGCTCGGCAGCTTCGAGGTCGAGGTCCGCGCACGTCACGTGGGCGCCGAACGCCGCGAGCGCCTCGGCGCTCGTCCTGCCGATCCCGCTGCCGGCGCCCACCACGAGGGCGCGTCGTCCGTCCAGACGGAAGAGCGAGGCGTAGTCGAACACGTCAGCCTCCCCGTGGCATTGTGCGCGGCCCACGCGATGCGCGAGGCGGGCGTCCCGGGGCGGCAGGGGGCCGCGCCCCGGGACCCTTTGTCAGAGTGCGGTCAGACGGTCGACCTGCGCGCGCGGCCGGCGCCGCGGACGGCGAGCCCGACGGCGAGGGTGATGATGCCGCCCACGATCGCCTCGGGAACGCCGTTGGTGAGCGCCACGGTCCAGGCGACGTTCGGGGCGAGGTAGGGCGTGCCGTTCGGACCGTTGAGGAGCACCGCGAGCCCCAGGACGAGGACCGTGTTGGTCAGCGTCCCGAGGACACCGGCGGCGAGGAGCGCAAGTGCCTCGTTCACGGGGCGCAGTGCGCGGTAGACGAAGTACGCGACGACGCCGATCAGGAGGCGAGGTCCGAACGCGATGAGCGGGTTCTGGAACAGCGGCGTGGTCGCGCGCAGGAAGCTGAACA
>JBBPYG010000077.1:0-4000 GCA_038200085.1 Candidatus Limnocylindria bacterium
CACGTCATGATCCCGCGGTCGCCGGTCCCCTCGTACGGATCCTCGAGCGCGGCCGTCTGCGAGCCGAGCGCGCCGTCCGCGAACATCTTGCAGTGGCCGACTTGCAGCCACTCGTCTCCAAGGCCGCTGCGGACACCGAGCGCGATCGCCTCGTCCAGCCGCGCGTGGGGCACGCCCATGACCACGCGCAGGCCTAGCTCGCCCGCCGCGCGCAGGCGCTGGAAGGCGCCGAAGGCGTCGCTCTGCTCGAGGTCCTCGATCCCCACGATGCCGCGACGCCACGCTTCGGCCTGGCCGCGGCGCAGCGCGTCGATGCACTCGTCCTCGGTCGGCGGCGGGATGACCGCGTCGGCGAGGCGGTTCGCGTTCTCCTTCAGGATACCCGTCGGCGCTCCGGTGCCGTCGCGCTCGATCGCTCCGCCGTGGGGCTCCGGGGTCTCGGACGTGATGCCGGCCCGCCGCAGCGCCTCGGTGTTGAGCCAGCGCGAGTGGCCGTCGCGGCTGCGCAGGGCCGCTGGACGCCCCGCGGTCGCGCTGTCCAGTTCCGAAGCCGTGGGCCAGCGCCCCCAGCGGTTCTTGTCGAAGCGGCCGCCCAGCACCCACGCCTCGGGCCCGAGCTCATTCGCGTGGCGCGCGACGGAGTCGAGCGCGGCATCGATCGAGTCCACCGCGCGCAGGTCGACCTGTTCCATCTGGATCGCCCACCACATGAAGTGGACGTGCGAATCGAACCAGCCGGGGACGACGAGCCCACCTGCGACGTCGAGTACGTCCGCACGGGGAGCGTTCCGCGCGAGGTCGGCGATCGCGCCGACGGCGACGACCCGTCCGTCGCGCGCCAGGAGCGCTTCCGCCGATCTGCCGTCGCCGACGTGCACGCGCCCACCGCGGATCAGGAGCCCGCTAGACATCGCTGCATCCGACCCTGCCGACGACGCGCACGGATCTCATGCGCTGAGGATCCGCGCCTCGCCGGGGCGATGCGAGGCGCTCGAGTCACCGCACCGCGTCCCGCGGCGGACTCTCGGCCGATGCATCAGCCGTTGTCTCGGCTTGGGCCGGCCGCCCGCCGTCGAGGCGGTGCTACTCATCCTGGAACCCGGCGTCCCCCAGCAGCGGTACGAATCTGACGGCGCCGCGTCGCTCCTCGCGTCCGTCGCCGTGGCGTACCACCAGCTCCTGAAGGTCGCGCTCGCCGACCGGCGCCACGATGCGGCCGCCGGGGGTGCACTGCGCCGCGAGAGCGGGGTGCAACGCGGGCGTCGCGGCGGCGACGAGGATGCGGTCGTACGGCGCTTCCTCCGCGAAGCCCGTCGACGCGTCGCCGGTCACGACGCGGACGTTCGTATATCCGAGGTCGCGAAGCCTTTCGGAGGCGGCGTCCGCCAGGGCGGGGCGCCGCTCGACCGAGACGACGTATCGGCCGAGCTCCGCGAGGACGGCCGCCTGATAGCCGGAGCCCGTACCCACCTCCAGGACGTGATGCTCCTCGCGCACGTCGAGGAGCTCCGTCATGCGGGCGACCACGAAGGGCTGCGAGATCGTCTGGCCCTCGCCGATCGGCAGCGCCTCATCCGCGTACGCGGTCTCCGCCTGTGAGGGAGGAACGAACCGTTCGCGCGGGACGCGGGCCATCGCGTCGAGGACGCGCCGCTCCCGGATCCCCTCGCGCTCGAGCGAGCGGACGAGAGCGGCGCGTTCCTCGGCGAAGTCGCGGGCCACGCGCGGCATTGTGCGTCGCGCCGGTCCGCGCTCCTACTTCTCGATCGGCACTCCGATGAGGCTGCCCCACTCGGTCCACGAACCGTCGTAGTTGCGGACCTTCTGCTGGCCGAGGAGGTACTTGAGGACGAACCAGGTGTGCGCCGAACGTTCGCCGATCCGGCAATATGCGATCGTCTCGCCGCCGCCGGTGACGCCCTTGCCTTCGTAGATCGTCTTCAGCTCGTCGGCCGACTTGAAGCGCCCATCATCCGCCACGGCGGTGGACCACGGGACGTTCAGCGCGCCCGGGATGTGGCCGGCGCGCTGCGCGCCCTCCTGCGGCATGTTCTCGGGAGCGAACAGCTCACCCGTGTACTCCTTGGGAGAGCGCACGTCCACGATCCGCTCCCCGTTCGTCTGCACGACCTTCTCGAGAACGTAGTCGCGAAGCGCGCGGATGGACGCGTCGACCCCCTTCGCGCGGTATTGCGCGCGCGGGTAGGTCTGGACGTCGGTCACCAGCGGCCGCCCTTCCGCGACCCATTTCGCGCGTCCACCGTTCACCAGGCGCACGTCGGAGTGGCCGTAGTACTTGAGGAGCCAGAAGAACCATGCGGCGAACCAGTTGTTGTTGTCGCCGTAGATCGCGATGGTCGTGTCGGCGGTCACGCCGTTCCGCGCGAGCAGCTCCTCGAGCTCCTCCTTGGTGATCAGGTCGCGGACGGGGTGCTGCTGGAGGTCGGTGCGCCAGTTCAGTCCCACCGCGCCCCCCACGTGTCCCTGGTCGAACGCTGCCGTGTCGACGTCGACCTCGAAGACGCGGACCTTTGGATCGGCGCTGTGCTCGGCGAGCCAGTCGGTCTCGACGAGCGCCTCGGGGTGTGCGTAGGCGGTCATGCTCCTGTCCTTTCTGGCGCCACCCGGCGGATGGCGCTTCGTGCCTGCATGCTGTCGGGCTGGCCGGGCGCGCGGCCACGCGCCTTACGCGGGGGAAGCGGCGGTCACGCGCGAGGCGCGACCGCCCGGGGACAGACGCACGTGAGGCCAGAGCTGGCGAACGACGGCAGCGGACGGGTCCGCCGCGGATTTCCTACCTGATAGGTCAAGAATTGGATTTTGCGCGCGCCGGGACAGAAAGCCAAGACCCCACGATCGCCGGCAGCTCGGTGAGGTCGTCGACCGTTGCGTCGGGCTGGGGCTCGGGTGTGCGTCCGGCCGCAGCGGCGGTGCGCCGCCAGATCGTCCGCATCCCCAGGCGCTTCGCCCCGGCCACGTCGGCCTCCAGGTTGTCGCCGACCATGAACGCCTCGGAAGGCTGCGCGCCGGCGAGGACGAGCGCGCGCTCGAACATCGCGGGATGCGGCTTGCGCCAGCCGACGCTGTGAGAGCTGACGACGCCGTCGATCGCGTCGCCGAGCCCCATGCGTGTCCAGTCGCGGAGCACCTCCTCGTCGCCGCGCGAGAGGGTGTTGGTCACGAGGATCACGCGCAGTCCCTGCTCCTTGCACCAGCGCACCGCATCGATCGCCCCCGGCACCGGCGCGCTCACGAGATCGAGCGGGATGGAGAACACGATGCGGAGCCGATCCATGTCGATGCCGTCGCGGTCGATGCCCTTGGACTCGAACCAGCGAGCGAACCACTCGTTCGTCTGCTGGAGCAGCGGATCGCCCCCGGCGCGCGGCTCGATGTCCGCAGCGATGAGCTCGTCGTGCCACGGCCTCTCGCCGAATTCCGCGGTGAGCGCGTCACGGATGAGCTTCCCCAGCTGCTCCGCGGGCAGCCAGCTCTCGACGAGCGTGTCACCGACGTCGAACAACGCGGCCTTCAGGGGCATGTGCCTATCGTATGGACGTGGGCACGGTCGGGCGCGGAACGCATCGCGCGGACGGGGTGCGCAGGGCGGAGGCACGCCGGACCGTTCTGGCCGCCACTGGGGATCGGGCGGTCCCGGCCACGGGCGCGCTGCCTCGGCCCGTCCTCGTCTGCGCGGCGTAGGCGGCGCGGCACCGCCGTGGCCCTGGACTTCGACGCCCTCGCGTTCATCGAGAAGTGGCGTCAGCGCGCCTCGCGTGGCGCCGTCGTCGCGCTCGATGGGACGCGCGGCGATCTCCTCGTGACGCTGCGCGTCGGCGAGCTCGGCGAGCGCATGGATCTGCGCGGCCGTGACGCGACCGGCGCCGCGCGAAAGCAGCGGCTCGCGATCGGCGACCGCATCACGATGGCGATCGAGTACGAGGCCAGCGAAGTCGAGCCCGCCAGCGGGCAGAGCGTGACCGGAGGACTCGTCGCGGCG
>JBBPYG010000078.1:0-10579 GCA_038200085.1 Candidatus Limnocylindria bacterium
TCGAATCCTGGCGCCCCATCCCGCCCGCTGATCCCCGCCCCTCCTATGGCCGATCTCGCGTTCGTCCTCGCGGGCTGGCTCAGCACGCGGATGCGCTCGAAGGTGTCCAAGGTGCTGCACCCCGTCGCCGGCAGGCCGCTCCTCGCGCACGTGCTCGAAACGTGCGCTCGGCTGGGCGCACGTCCGGTGGTCGTGCTCGCGGCCGAGAGCGAGGCCGCGCGGGCGCTCGTGCCCGCCACGGGGACCGTCGTCGTGCAGGAGCCGCCGCGCGGGACGGGCCACGCCGTGCAGGTGGCCCTCGCGGCGACCGCCGAGCGGGCCGGCCGCGCCCACGTCGTGTACGGCGACACCGTCCTGGTGCGCCCGGCGACGCTGAGCCGCATGTCCGCCCTCCTGGACGAGCGCGACGCGGTGCTGACGATCCTCACTGGCGAAGGGCTACCGAGCTACGGCCGGGTCATCCGGGGAGCCGGCGGCGATGTCGAGCGGATCGTCGAGGCGCGCCTGGCGACCGCTGCGGAGCGAGCCCTGCCCGAGCGGAACCTCGGCGCGTACGCGGTCGACCTCGCGTGGCTTCGCGCCGCGGCGGTACGGCTCGTGCCGAACGACACGGGCGAGATCTTCTTCACGGACGTGGTCGCACTGGCGCGGGAGGACGGGCGCCGGGTCGCGGCCCTGCGCACCGACGATCCGACCGAGGGGCTCGGCGTGAACACACGCGCCGAGCTCGCGCGCGTCGAGAAGGCGCTGCGGGACCGGATCCGCGAACGGCACATGCTCGCCGGCGTCACCCTCCGCGATCCCGGCTCGACGGACATCGACGCGGACGTGGAGATCGGCGAGGACACGGTCGTCGAGCGCGGGTGCGTGCTGGAGGGGCACACCGTCATCGCGCGGGAATGCCGGATCGGGCCGTATGCCGTCATCCGCGACTCCACGCTCGGGGAACGCTGCCGTGTCGAGGCCTCGGTCCTGGAGGGGGCGACGCTCGAGGACGAGGTGCGCATCGGCCCGTACTCGCACCTCCGCCCTGGCGCGTACCTGGAGCGCGGCGTCGAGATGGGCAACTTCGGCGAGGTGAAGAACGCGCGACTGCGCTCGCGGACGAAGATGCACCATTTCTCGTACGTCGGAGATGCCGACATCGGCGAACGCGTGAACATCGGCGCGGGGACCATCACGCTCAACTACGACGGCGTTCGCAAGCACCGGACCGAGGTTGGCGACGACGCCTTCATCGGGTCGGACACCCTGCTGCGCGCGCCGGTGCGGGTGGGAAAGGGCGCGGCGACCGGCGCGGGCGCGGTGGTCACGAAGGATGTGCCCGACGGCATGCTGGCGGTGGGCATGCCCGCGCGAGCCATCAAGAAGGCCGCGCCCCGCCCGCGGCGGGCCGAATGAGCGGCGCGGACGTCCAGTTCCTCTCGCTCGAGCTGCTGCTCGTCGCGATCCTCGCGGTGCTCGCGGCAAGCGAGTCCGCCCTCCACGCCATCAGGCGGCCGCATCTCATCGAGCAGCTCGCCGAGCGCGGCCGTCGGGGCCGCCGGGCGGGCACGATGGGCAGCAGGTCCATCGAGTACCTCGCGGCGATCCAGGTCAGCGAGTTCTTCGTGACCTTCGCGTACGCAGGTATCGCGGCCGCGTTCATCGCCCCGCGGCTATCCCAGCTGCTGCGCTTCTTCTTCGGCATCGAAGCCTTCTTCGGCGACATTTCCGCCGTGGTCGTGACCGTCGCGATCCTGTCGCTGGTCGCGGTGCTGGGCGGCCTGTTCGTCCCGCGCGCGATCGGCGCGCGCCACTCCCAGGCTGTCCTCCTCGTGCTCGTGTGGCCGATCCTCTTCGTCACATGGGTCACGCGCCCGCTCGTGGCGGTGCTGTTCTTCCTGACGCAGCTGCTGACCCGGCCCTTCGGCGCGAATCCGAGCTCGGGGACGCTCGTCAGCGAGGAGGAGATCAGGGCGCTCGTCGAGACCGGCGAGGAGCAGGGGGTGCTCGAAGAGAGCGAGCGCGACATGATCGATTCGGTGTTCGCGCTCAGCGAGAAGCACGTGCACGAGGTGATGGTCCCTCGCACCGACATCGTCGCGCTGGACGTGCACACGCCCGGCGACGCGGTGCTCGAACAGATCGTCAAGGTCGGCCATTCCCGGATCCCGGTCTTCGAGGGGTCGCCCGACTCGATCATCGGCGTCCTCTACGTGAAGGACGTCTTCCGCCGGCTGGCGCGGGGCGAGAAACCCGATGATCTGCGGCGGTACCTGCGGCCGGCGCAGTTCGTCCCCGAAACGAAGAAGGTCGACGAGCTCCTGCGCGAGATGCAGCGGGAGAAAGTGCACATGGCCATCGTTGTCGATGAATACGGCGGCACCGCCGGGCTCGTGACGATCGAGGATCTCGTCGAGGAGATCGTGGGAGAGATCCGCGACGAGTACGACGTCGAGCAGGAGCTGGTGCTGCCGGTATCCGAGCACGAGGCGCTCATGGACGGGCGCGTGCCGTTCGAGGACGTGCGGGAGACCTTCGACATCGACCTCGAGCAATCGGACGACTACGACACTCTCGCCGGGTTCATCGTCGACCGGCTCGGCCGGTTTCCCAAGGTCGGCGAGATCGTCCAGCACGGCGATGTGAAGTTCGTCGTGGAGAGCGTGGACGGGCGGCGCATCCGGCGCGTGCGCGTTCTGCGGTCGGTCGCCGTCACGCAGGGCTCGTGAGCGCCCAGGCCGGGCCGCTCGGCCCCGGCGACGAGGCGCTGATCCGCGTGGCCGCGCTGGCCCGCGAGCGCGCCTACGCGCCGTACTCGCGGTACCGGGTGGGTGCCGCCGTGCGGAGCCGCCGGAACCGGATCTACGGCGGGGCGAATGTCGAGAACGCGTCGTACGGCCTCACCGTGTGCGCCGAGCGCTGCGCCGTCTTCGCCGCCGTGGCCGCCGGCGAGACGCGGGACTACGACGCGCTCGCCATCGTCGTGGGCGGCGACCGCCTGCCGTCGCCGTGCGGGGCGTGCCGGCAGGTGCTCGCAGAGTTCTCGCCTGACGTGCGCGTCGTCCTCGCGACGACGGGCGGCCTGCGCGGCATCACGACGCTCGGCGCGCTGCTCCCGGACGCGTTCTCGGCCGCGGCCCTCGCGGGCGATCCGCCGGCGAGCACGAAGCCGGAGACGTAGTGGGACACGTCGCCGGGCAGCCCGCGCTCGCGGACGGCGGTGCGCCAAGCACTCCCGCGCGCGCGAACGGCCGCACCCGGGGCAGGTGTCAGCGGGGCGCGACGGACACGGCGCCGGTCAGCGCGCCGGCGTCTGTGCGTCCGTGAGCGCGCGATAGAAGCGGGTCGCGCCGGTCATCGCGAGATCGCGCAGTCCCTCGGAGATGCGCTCCTCTGAGTGGACGCCCGCGGACTCGATGCGGATGACGCCGTAGTCGCGAAGGAGCGACAGCGGGAACGGGCGCTGCAGGCTCGCGTCCTGGATCCGCTCGAGGAGCAGCGCCGATTGGTTGCGATCGAAAACTCCCCATCGCGCGATGACGCGCCGGTCCGTCAGCACGAACCACCGGGAGCGCCAGCTGACCCAGCGGATCAGCAGCAGCAGGGCGTACACCGTGGCGGCCACGGCGAGCGCGCCACCCGCGATCCGGAGGTCCGCGTCGCGCCAGAGGTAGCCCGCGACGAGCGCGGCGATCGCGATCAGCACGACCTGCGGCTCCCAGAGATACAGCGGCCGCGTCGCCACGAGGACGTGCTCGTCGGGTTCGAGCACCACGTCGCGCGGGATCCCGTGCGAGGACGATCGTGAGGTCGCCATGGTCCGGACAGCGTAGCGGCACGCCAGGTCGTCTCCACGATGCCGGCGCGACGTCCCGGCGGCGTCGAACGCCTCCATGGGCGCGGGACCGCGATGGTCTCGGGCGCGATGTGATGCCGGCGACAGCGGACCTGCCCGAAACTGACGAGCAAGGAAATCGACGCTGACGAGCGCGAACACGTTCGGGACGGTGGCGCGCGTCAGACGGTCGCGACCGCCGGCGGCGACTCGACGGCTCCCGTGGCCGCGTCGACGAGGCGCTCGAGGAGGCTCAGCGGCTCGCTCGCGCCGGCGAGCGCCCGGATGCCGCGCAGTCCGTGCAGCGCGCGGCTGCGGTGCTCGCCGATCTCGCGCTCGATGATCGCGCGCACCTCGAGCGTGTCCAGGATCTCCCGTATCCGCTCGACGTTCTCCGTGGGAAGAGGCGCGGGGGACTCGAAGAGCCCGGCCAGGATCGCCCGCGTGCGCGGGCTGCCGCGCTCGAAGGCCAGCACCACGGGAAGGGTCTTCTTGCGCTTCACGAGGTCGTTCATCTGGAGCTTTCCCGTGCGCTCGGATGTCCCCCAGATCCCCAGCAGGTCGTCGTGCGCCTGGAACGCCTGGCCGAAGTCCTCGCCGAACCGAGCGAGCGCCGCGCGGACGTCGTCATCGTCGCTCGCGAGCACGGCGGCGCCCTCGACCGACGCGGCGATGAGCGCGCCGGTCTTCTTCGCGACCATCGAGCGGTAGCGGTCGGCGGTCACGTCCGTCCGGGACTCGAAGCTGATGTCCAGGAACTGCCCTTCGCAGACGCGCACGCACGCACGGTCGATCTCGCCCACGAAGTCGAGGATCCGCTCCGCAGGGAACCCTCTTCCGCGGAGCCGCTGCACCGCGTGCCGGGACACGGCGTACATGCCGTCGCCGGCGTTGATCGCCTGTGGGACGCCCCACACCGACCATGCCGTCGGCCGATGGTGCCGGGTCGGGTCCTGGTCCTCGATGTCGTCGTGGATCAGCGTGAAGTTGTGGAGCAGCTCGACGGCGGCGGCGGCGGGCAGGACGGGCCGAAGGTCGCCGGTCATCGCCTCGAAAACGAGTCCGCAGAGGAGCGGGCGCAGCCGCTTTCCGGTGCGACGATCCGCATCGAGGCCGAGGTGGTACAGCATCATCCCGTAGAACGGCTGCAGCGCCGGCTCGGCCTCGGAGAGCATCGAGCGGATCTCTTCATCGATGGCCGCGACGCGCGCGTCGAACACTCCCGTCATCGCTGCCACCATTCGCGATTCTAGGACTCCACCGGGGGCTAACATGGCCCTGATGGGCTCACGCACATACCGTGCCGAGGCGATCGTCCTGCGCACGCTGGACCTCGGTGAAGCGGATCGGATACTCACGCTCCTCACGCGGCACTTCGGGAAGGTGCACGCGATCGCGAAGGGCATCCGCAGGCCGACGAGCCGTCTGGCCGGTCACGCGGAGCCGCTTTCGCACGCGACGTATCAGCTCGCGCGGGGCCGGAACCTCGACGTGCTCACCGGCGCTGAGCCGCGCGCGACGTACCGCTCGCTGCGCGAGGACCTCTCGCTCATCGCCGCCGCCTGGTATATCGCCGAGCTCGCGGATCGCTTCTCTGTGGAGCGCGCACCCTCCGCTCCGCTCTTCGAGCTCGTCGAGACCGCGCTCCGTCACCTCGAGGCGGGCTTCGCTCCGGCGCTCATCTGCCGCTGGTTCGACCTGCACCTGCTCGACCGCGCGGGCTTCCGCCCGGAACTCGCGGCTTGCGTGCGCTGCCGGCGCCGGCCCGAGGAGCTCGTGAATTCCTGGAACGCGGCGGAGGGCGGACTCGTCTGCGCGGGCTGTTCGGCGGCGCTTCCCGGTTCGGCCGACCTGTCGGTCCGCGCGCTGAAGTCGCTGCGGTTCCTGCTCGTCACGGATTTCGACGCCGCCTCCAAGCTGCGCGTCGACGGCACGCTCGCCCTCGAGCTCGAGCGCCACCTGCGGGGTTTCCTGCACGAGGTGCTCGACCGGGAGATCCACGCGGCCCGCCTTATCGACGACCTCGCGCGCTTCCGGCCCGCCGCCGCGTCGGCATGACGGCGGCGGACACTGCGCGCTCCCCGGCGGATCCGGCCGTGATGGACAAGCTCGTGTCGCTCGCGAAGCGCAGGGGCTTCGTCTTCCCCTCCAGCGAGATCTACGGCGGTGCCGCTTCCACGTGGGACTTCGGCCCCCTTGGCGTCGAGCTGAAGAACAACGTGAAGCGAGCGTGGTGGCGGGCGATGGTGCAGCTGCGGGACGACATCGTCGGCCTTGATGCGGCGATCCTGATGCACCCGCGCGTCTGGGAAGCGTCAGGCCATGTGGAGAACTTCACCGATCCCCTCGTCGAGTGCCGGAACTGCCGCCATCGCTACCGCATGGACGAGCTGCCGAACGGCGAAGCGCTCGCGGATGCGTGGCGCAGCGGCTCTGCCGACCTCTCCTCCACCGCGTGCCCGAACTGCGGCGAGCGCAAGCTCACCGACCCGCGGCGCTTCAACCTCATGTTCAAGACCTTCGTCGGCCCCGCGGAGGACTCGGCCTCCGTCGCGTGGCTGCGCCCCGAGACCGCGCAGGGCATCTACGTGAACTTCGAGAACGTGCAGCAGTCCGCGCGCCGGCGGTTGCCGTTCGGCATCGCGCAGATCGGCAAGGCGTTCCGCAACGAGATCACCCCGAAGAACTTCATCTTCCGGTCGCTCGAGTTCGAACAGATGGAGATGCAGTACTTCTGCCGGCCGGTGGAGGCGGCGCCCGCGTACGACGACTGGCTGGCGCGACGTCAGGCCTGGTACGCGGATCTGGGTATGTCGGCCAGCCTGCTGCGCGTCCGCGAGCACGCCGAGAACGAGCGCGCGCACTACGCCGCGAGCGCGGTCGACATCGAGTTCCACTACCCGTTCGGCTGGAAAGAGCTCGAGGGCGTGCACTATCGGACTGACTTCGATCTTCGCCGCCACGCGGAGTTCGCGGGCCGCGACCTCTCGTACTTCGACGACCTGCGCGGCGAGCGATTCGTCCCGCACGTCGTCGAGACGTCCGTCGGCGCGGACCGTGCGACGCTGTCCTTCCTATGCGCGGCGTATGACGAGGAACCCGACAAGGACGGCACGCGGGTGGTGCTGCGACTGCATCCGTCGCTGGCGCCATACAAGGTGGCCGTCCTGCCGCTGTCGAAGAAGCCGGAGCTGAGCGAGGCGGCTCGACGCGTGTGGGCCGAGCTGCGGCCGCACTTCATGACCACGTACGACGACACGCAGGCCATCGGCCGCAGGTACCGCCGGCAGGACGAGATCGGCACGCCGTTCTGCGTCACCGCGGACTTCGAGACGCTGAACGACCAACAAGTGACGATCCGTGACCGCGACGACATGTCGCAGGTGCGCGTGCCGATCGCGGACGTCGCCGCGTGCCTGAGGGAGCGGCTGGGCCTCGCCTGACCTCACGTTGCCCGGCGTCGCGCAGACCGCGCTGCTCGGCCTGATGTTCGCGATCGGGGCCCGGACCCCTCTCGTCGCGTTCATGGCCTTCCGACGCCAGCGCAACGTGGTCGGCCTCTTCCTGCCGCAGGCTCTGTTCGCGGTCGCGGCCATCGCCGTCGCGCCGATCCTGGCGAGCGACGTGGGCCGGGACCTCGCGGTCGGCACGGCCGCACTGGCCGCCGCACCGGGGCTCGTTCGCGGCGAGCGCTTCGCGGAAGCCCTGGGAGGAAGCCGGGACGCGGCGGCGGCCCTCTTCACCGGGACGCTCCTGGTGACGCTGCTCATCGTCGAGCCAGCGCTGGGGCGGTTCGCGACCGTGGCTGGTCCCGGGATCGGCGGTGCGGCACTCGCCCTGGGCGGGGGAGCGGCGCTGGCCGCGATGCTGCCGACGGTGCGCGACCTGCTGCTGGCGCCGCTGCGGTGGGCCGAGACGATCTTCGCCGCCTCGCTCGCGGCCACGACGGCGATCGCCGCGCTCTCGTCCGGGCCGTCGCCGCTCTGGGCGGTCGCCGCGGCCGGCGGGGTGCTCGTCCTCGGTACCGGCGGTGCCCTCGTGGCGTCGTGGATCGGCGGGGCTCGAGCGCCGTCCGTCGTGGCGGGAGCCGGGACCCGCGACCCCGGGATCGCCGGCGCCTTCTGCCTCTCGGTCTCCGACCCGGCTGCCGCCGCGGTGCCGCTCGCCTACGGCCTCATGCTGCTCGCGGCGGCGACGCTGGCGATCGCCGCGCGCCGCGTCCGCGCCGTCCGAACCTAGGTAAAACTGCCCACGCGGGTTGCGGCGTGCCGCGCCCGGCGCGAGTGTCAGCTGCGGTGGCACTGCCTCTGGTCACGACGGTCCTCGCGATCGTCTTCGCGCTCTTCGTCCTGTCGCAGTGGGTCCGCAAACGCAAGCCCTACCAGCTCGTCTGGGGCATCGGCCTGCTCATGTTCGCCCTCGCCGCGGGCGCCGGACTGGTGGCGCGCACATCGGGAGTGGGTGAGGCCGATTACCGGGTCTTCTACCTCTTCGGCGCGATCCTCAACGTCGCCTGGCTCGGGCTCGGCACCGTGTACCTGCTCGCGCCCCGCCGCGCGGCCCACGCCGCGCTGGCCGCCGTGGCTCTGCTGAGCGTCGTCTCGGCGCTGGTGGTGTTCTCCACGCCGGTCGACGTCGCGGCCGCCGGCGACACCGGCCGGGGTTTCCAGGACGCGCCGTTGCCCCGCGTGCTGGCCGGCATCGGCAGCGGCATCGGCAGCCTGGTGCTGATCGGCGGGGCGCTCTGGTCGGCCTTGGGTTTCATGCGGCGCAGGCACCAGGGACGCCGCGCCCTCGCGAACGTCATCATCGCGGCGGGCGTCCTGATCGTCGCCGCCGGCGGGACCGCCGCCTTCACCGGAGCCGGCGGGATCCTCGAGACGACGAACCTCGCCGGCATCGCGGTCATGTTCGCGGGGTTCCTGCTGGTATGAACGTCCCCGCGTGAGGCGAGGCCCAGCTGAATGGCTTGGCGACCATGACGAGTAGCGGCTCCTTCCGTGATGGGCTCATCGCGAGGATGCCCAAGGAGCACGTCCACGACCAGGTCGATGCGTCAGGGGCGGGCCGCTATCCGGTCCGCGGCGTGTCCATCTTCTTGTCGTCGTCGGCGAGCAGGCGCGTCACGAGCTGCCGCGCGGCGAGCGTCGCGCCCGCGGTCAGCCCGGCGGTCGCCGCCTCCCAGACCGCCCGCTGCGCGCGCGGTCCCTGTTCGACCTGGCCGATCTCCTCGCGGAGCTGTTCGCGCAGCCGCTTCCGGGCACGGCCGCGCAGCTTGTCCACGCGTCCGCCGAGGCGCTCGATCACGCGCTCGATCTCGTTGTCCGGACGGCGCCGGCGCGACTCGCGAACGCGGCGGACGACCCCGACGATACCGAGGGCGGCGACGGATCCGAGCGTGCCGAAGACGGCGACGGGCTGCCGCCGCGCGAGCGCGCGCGGGTCGGCGTCGGCCTTCGCCCGCGCGAGCAGCCGATCGAGGTCGGCGTCGATGTGCCCGCGAAGCTCGGCTAGCTCGCGATGCGTCCGCGCAGACGGGCTTTCGCCCATGCGACCGACTCCTTCACCGATGCGATGGACCGCTGCGGTCCATGCAGCTCGAGCCGCTTGTATCCCGTGTAGCCGGTGATGCCGGCAGCCACCCCGAAGATCACCGTGACGATCAGCGCGCTCGCCCAGAGCGGGAGCAAGAGCGCGACCAGCGCGATGATCAGCACCGTCAGTCCGACGACGAAGAAGAGCGCCAGGGCCGCCGCGATCCCGAACCACTTCACCGCCCGCAGGTTCGCGCGGACGATCTCGCTTATCTCCTGGCGCGGCAGCTCCAGCTGCTTGCGGATGTACGTGCGCACGTTCGTGCGGATCCGCCCGAGGAGCGCGCCGTAGCCGGTGCCGCTATCCATTCCGGCGGACTCTACAGGTTCCGACGCCGTCTGCACCGCGACGGCGGCGCAGCACTAAAGCTGCGGGATGCGCGACGTCCCGCGCGTAACCGCGGTGCGGATGGCTGGGTGGTCAACGTCGTGCGGGCCGCTCGGGCGCCTCGCGAAGCGCGGTGGCGATCCACGCGCGCGCCAGCCGGTGCAACGCGGCGTACGCGTCCCACGTCATGCGCGCCCATCGCTCGACCGCCCGGGCGTGCTCCGCAGGGTCGCCCGCGGCGAGGACGTCGGCGATCGTCATGGCGCCCCGCTGCGCCGGCACGGCCGGCCTGTCGACCGGCGAGCCTCCGCTCAACCAGCGCTGCACCGCGGCGTTCGTCGTCTCGGAGCCCTCGAACTCGACTCCGCAGCAGAGCCCGGTCAGATGCGCCGCGAAGGATTTCGCCGACCGGCCGTACCGATCGGGGTGCTGCATCGCGTACACGTCGACGGCGAGGCGGTGCACCCGCGCGTACCGCACGTCCGAGAGCGCCTGCAGCGTCATCTCTTCGAAGAGCGCCTGGCATCCCTCGGTGCCGCCTTCGATCGCGAGGCCGCAGCCGGCACAGCTGTCAGTCATGCCAGAGGTGCCGTGGGGCCGAAGATCCGCAAAGCGCGAAAGTACGCGCGGTAAAGCCGCGAGCCCCCGTGAGCAGGCGGTCCGCCTGCGTCTGCGCCTGAGCTCCCACCAGGAAGTGCGCCACGATCCTCATTGCGATCGTACGTTTTCCTACAAGCCGCGTACGAATCCGAGCCGCCGCGGTACCGGAGGATCCCGCCCAGCCAGCCGGAGCGATGCGGCGACCTGGCATCTGCGAGAATCGCGTTCTCGCGAGAA
>JBBPYG010000079.1:0-31319 GCA_038200085.1 Candidatus Limnocylindria bacterium
GGGCGCGACGAGCGTCGTCACGATCGACACGGATCTCACCGGGCGGCTCGCGTGGATCGGAGCCGGGGCCGGCGGCGACGCGACCGCCAGCGCGATCCTCGGGGACGTGATCGCGATCGCTCGGGCAGCGCCGTGACGACGACCGTGCTGAAGTTCGGCGGTACCTCGGTGGGCTCGTCGGACGCGGTGCGCGCCGTCGTCGCGATCGTCTCGGGCATCCCGGGAGAACGCGTAGCCGTCGTGTCCGCGACCGCCGGGACGACGAATGCGCTCATGGACGCGGCGCGCCTCGCGGCCGACGGCGACGACCTCGGCGCGCAGCGCGCGATCGGCATGCTCGCGGACCGCCACCAGGACCTCGCCGCGGACGCGCTCGGCGGGGCGGGGGCCGCGGTCCAGGCGCAGCTGGCCGACCTCGCGGAACGCACCAGTGCGCTGTTGCGCAGCGTCGCCATCCTGCGCGAATGCACGCCGCGCAGCCTCGACGCGATCGTCTCGTACGGCGAACGGGCGTCCGCACCGATCCTCGCCGCGGCGCTGGTCGCGAACGGCATCGTTGCCGCTCCCGTGGGAGGCGACGACGTCGTCGTCACGGACGATGCGTTCGGCCAGGCGAGCCCGCTCCTCGATGAGACCAGCGCACGCGCGCGCGAGGTGCTCGCGCCTCTGCTCGGCCGCGGTGAGGTGGCCGTCGTCGGCGGCTACTACGGCGCGACGCGCGAGGGCGTCACGACGACGCTCGGCCGCGGCGCCTCGGACTACACAGCGGCGCTGCTCGCAGCCGCCCTCGGCGCCGATGACCTGCGCATCTACACCGACGTGAGCGGCGTGATGAGCGCCGATCCACGGGTGGTCCCCGATGCTCGGCCACTCGCGACGCTGTCGTACGCCGAGATCGCCGAGCTGTCGCACTTCGGCGCGAAGGTGCTGCACCCTCGCGCCGTCCTACCCGCGGTGGAGGCCGGCATCCCCGTGCGCATCCTGAACACGTTCGCGCCTGCGGATGCGGGCACCACGATCGCCGCGCAGGCGGAGCGCGACGGCAGCATCGTGAAGGCGACGACCTCGCTCGGCGGGCTCGGTCTCATCACGGTGCAGGGCGCGGGCATGAGCGGCGTTCCCGGTTTCGCCGCGCGCGTGTTCGACGCGGCGGCCGCCGAACGCGTCTCGGTGCTCATGATCAGCCAGTCATCCAGCGAGAACACGATCTGTCTGGTCGTGCCGGGGGACGCCGCGCAGCGGCTGCGCGCCACGCTCGAACGCGACCTCGCGCGCGAGCTCGGCCGGCACGACGTCGAGCGCGTCAGCGTCGAGGCGCCGGTGGCGATCGTGGCGGCGGTGGGGGAGGGGATGCGCGGCACCCCGGGCGTGGCCGCGCGCGTCTTCGCCGCGCTCGGCATCGCCGGCGTGAACGTGATCGCGATCGCGCAGGGCTCGAGCGAGCGGAACATCTCGCTCGTGGTGTCGGACGACGACCGTGGCAGCGCCGTCCGCGCGATCCACGATGAATTCCGCGCGGGCGGGTGAGCCTCGCTAGTTGCCGGCCCGCGGGTCGATGAAGCCCTCGCGCTCGTGGCGGGCGCGGAGCGCCTCGACCTCCGACTTATCGAGGCGCTCCACACCGACCGTATGCCCTTCGGCCTCCTCGAGCGCGGTCAGCACCTCGTCGAGTTTCAGCTGGAGGGCCGCCATGTCGCGCGCCTCGGCGCGATTGGAGAAGAAGACGAGCGTCAGCGTGAGCAGGGAGATGATGAGTGGGAGGTCGACCACCTGGCGCGGAAGGCCCAGCGAGGGCGCGCCGAGCAGCCACGCGGCGATGAACAGCGTCGCGATCACAGGCGCGATCCAGTGGCCGAGCCAGTCCCGCACCTTGTCCACCAGGCGCCCGTAGGCGACCTGCAACGACGCGTTCACGCCGTTCACGATAGTTGTTTGCCTTCGGCGGTCACCGCCTCGCCACGACGCCGTGACGTGTCGTGTCTGCGACACTGACGGCATGAGGAAGCGGCGCGTCGCGGTGCTCGGCGCCACGGGCACCGTCGGGCAGCGGTTCATCAGCCTGCTCGTGGACCATCCCTGGTTCCAGATCGCCTCTCTGACGACGTCGCCTGAGAAGGCCGGACGCCGGTACGCCGACGCCACGCCGTGGCACTTCGGCGAGCGCATCCCCGACAGCGTCGGGTCGATGGTGCTCGAGCCGACGAGCGCGGACCTCGACGCGGAGATCTGCTTCAGCGCACTGCCGTCGGCCGCCGCGGAGGAGCACGAGACCTCTCTTGCCGCGACCGGGCACCACGTCTTCTCGAACGTGAAGACGCACCGCATGGACGCTGACGTCCCGCTCATCATCGCCGAGGTCAATCCCGACCACGCGCGCGCACTCGAAGTTCAGCGCCAGCGCCGCGGCTGGTCCGGGTCGCTCGTGACGAACGGAAACTGCTCCGCGATCCACCTCGCGCTCGCGCTCGCACCGCTGCACCGCGGTTTTGGGATCGAGCGACTCCTCGTCACGACGATGCAGGCGCTCTCCGGGGCCGGTTATCCGGGGGTCGCGTCGCTCGACGCGCTCGACAACGTCGTCCCGTACATCGGGGAGGAAGAGGAGAAGCTCGCGGAGGAGACGCGCAAATTCCTCGGCGAGTGGGACGGGCAGGGCTTCGTGCCAGCGTCGTTCGCGATCTCGGCGCACTGCAACCGGGTCAGCGTTCGCGACGGACACACCGAGGCCGTCAGCGTCGGCCTTTCCGGATCGCCGGCGGTGGACGACGTGAAGGAGGCGCTCCGCACGTTCCGGGGCCGCCCGCAGGAGCTTGGACTCCCATCCGCTCCCGAGCACCCGATCGTCGTCCGCGAGGAGCGGGACAGGCCGCAGCCCGTGCTCGACCGGGACGCGGAGCGCGGCATGGCGTCGGTGGTCGGGAGGGTGCGCGAGGATGAGGTCCTGGGCATCAAGTTCGTCGTCCTCGGACACAACACCATCCGCGGCGCCGCGGGCGCGTCCGTGCTTAACGCCGAGCTGCTCTGCGCCGAGGCCATGCTCTAGGCCCCATGTCCGGCGACTTCGTCGAGCGCCTCGATGCGGTGAAGCTGAACAGCTTCCATCGGCGGCTGCTCGTCGCCAGCGGCCTCGGTTGGATGTTCGACGCGATGGACGTCATCCTCCTCGCGTACGTCGTCGCGCCGATCCAGCGCGATCTCGCCCTGGACGCCGTCCGCACGGGCCTCGTGCCGAGCGCGACGTTCGCCGGCATGTTCCTCGGAGCGGCCGTGTCGGGACGCCTCGCCGACCGATTCGGCCGCCTCCCGGTCTTCCAGTGGACCCTCGTGCTGTTCGCCGCGGGAAGCCTTTTGTCGGCGATCGCGCCGACGTTCGAGACGCTCCTCGCCGCGCGCATCGTCGCCGGCGCGGGGCTCGGTGGCGAGCTCCCGGTCGCGGTCACGCTGGTGTCAGAGTTGTCGCCGCGGGCACTGCGCGGCCGAATGATCGTCCTGCTGGAATCGTTCTGGGCATATGGCACGATCGCCGCTGGGCTCATCGGGGTCTTCGTCGTGCCGCAGTACGGATGGCGGGCGGCCTTCCTCATCGGCGCTCTGCCGGCGCTGTACGCCGTCTATCTGCGGCGGGCGCTCCCCGAATCGCCGCGCTACCTCGCGGCGAAGGGACACACGGTGGAGGCGGACGCGATCGTGCGGCGCGTCGAACGTGAGCGTGGCGGTCCCCTCATCAGCATCGCGCGCGTCCCCCGACCGGCATCGCCGGTGATCCCGGCGAAGATCGCGCAGCTTTTCACCGCGCGGTACGCGCGGCGCACGATCATGCTCTGGACGCTCTGGTTCGGCGTCGTGCTGACGTACTACGGCATCTTCATCTACCTGCCGACGTTCCTCGCCGCGCGCGGACTCTCTGAGGTGAGAAGCCACGAGTTCTTTTTCCTCTCGACCCTCGCCCAGATCCCCGGCTACTTCAGCGCCGCGTGGCTCGTCGAGCGGTGGGGCCGCAAGCCGACACTCGTCACGTACCTCCTCGGGACGGCGGCGGCCGCGATCCTGTTCGGCAACGCGCAGACCGGGACGGACGCGTTCGTGTACGCCGCGCTCCTGTCGTTCTTCAACCTCGGCGCGTGGGGCGTGATGTACACCTACTCGCCGGAGCTCTACCCGACGTCGATCCGCGCGACGGGCGCGGGAGCCGCAGCCGCGTTCGGCCGCCTCGGCGCGATCGCCGGCCCCGCGGCCGCGCCGGTCGCCGCGGCCGCATATGGCCAGCCCGCGGTCTTCGCGATCTTCACGGCGATACTCGTCGTGACGGCCGTCGTGGTATTCGGTCTCGCGGAAGAGACGCGTGGACGGTCGCTCGAGGAAATCGCGCCCGCCGCCTGACCCACCGTGTCAGCGCGTGGCAACGGTCCCGTCGGGTCGGGGGGTGAGGCTCCGACCTCCGCGACACCGTGAGCAGCGGCGTCGGTGGCGGCCTCGCGCTGTAGCGTGACTTCGATGCGGATCTTGTGGCGGGCGCGACGGGTGTGATCGGGACGCGTCTGGTGCCGATGCTCGTCGCGGCGGCGCACGAGGTTGCAGGCATGACGCGCACCCGTGCGAAGGCCGGTCAGCTGCGAGCTCAGGGGGCGGAGCCCGTCGTGTGCGACGTATTCGATGCCGAGGAGCTGCGGAAAGCGATCGCACGCTTCGCGCCGGACGCGGTCATCCACGAACCACGGACCTGCCCGATGACCAGGCGCGGATCCCGGACATGGCGGCGGCCAACGCGCGCATCCGCCGGGAAGGAACGCGAAACCTCCTCGCGGCGGCGCACGACGCCCGCGTACCCCGGTTCATCGCTCAGAGCGTCGCCTGGCCGATACCCGGTGACGGCGGGCCAGCGATCCGCGAGCACGAGCGTGCCGTGCTGGACGCCGGCGGCCTCATCCTTCGCTACGGCCGTCTGTACGGGCCGGGCACGTACTACGAATCAGAGCTGCCGGAGCCGCCGCGCGTGCACGTTGACGAGGCGGCGCGTCGCACCGTTCCCGCGCTCACCGCGCCCGGCGGCGTCCTCGTGATCGCCGAAGCGTCCACGTAGCCAAGGCTTTCGAGCGCCGGGGCGTCGGCCGCCGAGCTTGCGCGGTCAAGGCCGGGTCCGTTCTCGCGTCAGGATGCCGAGGAGCGTGCCGGCCGCCCCGATACGGCCACGGTCCGGCCTCGCTCGCGGCGGCGATTTCCGCGGGCCTCCCTTTGTGTCGCTCGATCAGTGCGGCGAAGGCACCTCGTCCGTCGAGCTGCTCGCGCGCTCCATGGCAGCGGCGCAGTTGGGGCACAGAAGGTGCGGCCGCCACGCTCGGTCATCGTCGAGCGGTCCACGATGGGCACGCTGCAGGGCGCGCAGGTCGGCTCGGCCATCGCTTCATCTCCTCGGGCAAAGGATGCCCGTAGGATGCCACCGGCGGCTCGTCGCGGCCGTTCGCCGGCAGCGGGAAGGGGTGTGGAAATGGACGATCGTTCGACGCAGGTCGCCGCGCTGTTGCACGAAGCGGCCGAGACGCACCACCGCGTCTACCGCATCGTCGACGGTGACGATCCGGACTGGGCGTCGTGGTACGCGGACTGGCTGCTCCGGCTGTCGGAGCTGCCGGCGCTCCTCGGCGCAACGCCCGTGCGCAGCGAGCTCGTGTACACGCTGGTCAAGCTGGACAAGGACTTCGCGCGGGAGGCACCTGCCGGACCATGGGAGGCGTTCTACGCCGCAGAGCTCCTCCACGCCTTCGGCGAGGGTGCAGGAGTTCCGCAGACGTAGACCGCGCACGGCCGTGGCGGGCGCGATGCGTCGTCGCATCGCCGACCCAAATGCGCGTCCGGCGAAAATCCAATCCGGAGCGACGCGGTCCGCGGGCGCTACTCGAGGAATCCCGCCGCGACGGCGGCGAGGATCGCCGCGGCGAGCAGCAGGCGGTACGCCACGAACCACCCCAGCGAATGGCGGCGCAGGAAGCGGACCATGAACGCAACGGCGGCGAGACCGCTGACGAACGCGACGAGGAAGCCGATGGCGACAGCGGACGGATCCGCGGTGAGCCCGGCAAGCTTCCGCGCGTCGAGGAGCGTCTTCAGCCCCGCGCCGAGGATGACCGGAGTCGCAAGGAGGAAGCTGAAGCGGGTCGCGTCTGCGCGTTCGAGGCCACGCACGAGGCCCGCCGAGATCGTGATGCCGGACCGCGACACCCCGGGCAGCAGCGCGACGGCCTGCGCGACGCCCATGAAGAGCGCGTCCGCGAAGGTCAGCTGCTGCCAGTGGCGTCGCTGGCTCGCCAGGCGTTCGGCGAGGAGGAAGACGAGCGACCCGATGACGAGCCCGACGGCGATGATCACCGGACTCCGTAGCGTCTTTTCGACGACGGATTCGAGGAAGACCCCCGCGATCGCGGCGGGCACGCTTCCGACGACGATGAGCAGCGGCAGCCGCCAGCGGCCGCGAACGACGTCGACCATGAGGCTCCACCACGTCCGGGCGAAGTACAGGAGCACCGCGAGGGCCGTCCCGAGGTGCAGCGCGACGTCGAACGACAGCCCGAAGCGCGCGGGGTCCAGCTTCAGCACGTCGGCCGCGAGGATGAGATGGGCGGTCGAGCTGACGGGCAGGAACTCCGTGAGCCCCTGCACGAGACCGAGGATCGCCGCGGCAAGGGAGTCATTCACGTCAGCGAGGCGATGTTCGCACGCCGGGACGACGAGCGCATACTCGGGGCGATGAAGCGCGCGACGTCCGGCCGAACGGGCGCGTGGCTCGCCACCGCGATGCTCAGCGCCGCGTGCGGCGGATCGGCCGCCCCGGCCGCGACAGCGACTCCGGTCGCCGCGGTCACGCGCGCGGCGACGACGCCCGCTGCGACGACCGCCCCTGCCGCGACGACCGCCGCGCCGACCACCGCGGCGGCGACATCGCTCACGTGCACCGGGGTCGTTTCAGATGCCTTCGTCTCGGCCCGGTTCGGCATCCAGGTCAGCGCGGCGTCAGGCTCCGAACTCCCCGCCGGTTCACCACAGCTCGCGCCCGGTCTGCAGCAGCACGTGTGCAGCTGGCGAACTCCAGGGGCCGGCGCACTCGCCGCGACCTTCGGGCGCATCAGCGTGATCTACGGCTCGTACCCGGATCCGGCGGCGGTCACGACCGAGCTCGACAAGCTCGGAGCGAAGGACGCGCGCCCACTGTCGGGCGTGGGTGCGAAGGCCTACGAGGGATCGACGAGCAGCACGATGATCGTGTGGGTCGCCGCGGCGAACGGCATGAAGTACGTCATCGCGTCGGTCGTCACGGGCGAGGCGGATATCACCAAGTACGCCGACGCGGTGCGGGCGCTGGCGAAGGAAGTCCTCGACAAGAGCTGACCCCCTGGCGTCCATACACTGCCCCCGGTGAATGTCGATCTCACCGGCCGGGTCGCGATCGTCACCGGATCGACGAGCGGGATCGGGCGGGGCATCGCCCACGTACTCGCCGCGAATGGCGCCCGCGTGATCGTGAACGGACGTTCCGCGGAGGAGACCGCCCGGGTCGTTCGGGAGATCGCCGAAAGGGGAGGCGATGCCCGCGCCTGCACCGGCGACGTCGCGGCGGGAAAGACGCTCGACGCGCTGATCGCCACCGCGTCGGACCTGGGTGGGCTCGACATCCTCGTGAACAACGCCGGGCTCACGGACACCTTCGGGGCATATCTTGAGGCACCGGTGGAGCGGATCGACGAGATCCTCGCCGTCAATCTGCGCGCGCCGATGCTGCTCGCCCGCGCCGCCGCGCGGCTCATGGCCGATCGCCGTCGCGGCGCGATCTTGAACGTGACCTCGGTCGGAGGGTCGCAGCGCGCGCACCACGACAACGTCGCGTACGACACGACGAAGGGTGGTCTTGACGCGCTCACGCGCGCGCTCGCGGTCGACCTCGGACCGCTCGGGATCCGCGTGAACGCCGTGGGCCCCGCCGCCACGAGCGATGCGCCGCCCGAGGGCCGCGGCGGCGACCTCCCGCTGCGGCGGGGCGGCGTTGCCGCGGACGTGGCGAACGCGGTCCTCTACCTGGTGTCCGACGAGGCATCTTTCGTCACTGGCCAGATCCTGTACGTCGACGGCGGGCTCTCGGCGCAGCTGCGCAGCCCCTCCGGAGGCGCATCGAGCCAGAACGAGGTCGTCCGTGGCTGACGCTCTGGTCGCATCTCCAGCCGCCTCCGCGATCGAGCGGGTCCGCTGTGCGCTCTACTGCGTGCCACTGCAGGAGCCGGTCAGCGACGCCAAGGTGCACACCGGCCGGCAGGCGCCGCTGGCGGAGGTCGACGTCGTCGTGGTCGAGGTCTCCACGACGGACAGCGTGACGGGCCTCGGCTTCAGCTACTCGAAGCGCGCGGGGGGACCGGCGATCTTCGCGCACGCCCGCCAGATCGCGCCGCTCCTGCTCGGCGAGGACGCGCTGGACATCGGCCGGCTATGGGAAAAGCTCGTCTGGGCGGCGGCGTCGGTGGGCCGCGAGGGCGTCGCCGTGCAGGCAGTGGCCGCATTCGACATCGCGCTGCACGACCGCCTGGCGAAGTTCGCGGGCCTCCCGCTGGCGAAACTGCTCGGGAGCCACCGCGACCGCGTCCGCTGCTACGACACCGCCGGCGGATTCCTGTCGACGCCAGCCGCCGCGCTCGTCGCCAACGCCCAGCGGAGCCGCGCCCGCGGCATCGCCGGCGTTAAGGTGAAGGTGGGCGGAGAGCCGCTCAGCGACCTCGCGCGCGTCGCCGCGGTCCGTGACGCGCTCGGGGAGGGAGTGCCGCTGATGGTGGACGCGAACCAACAGTGGGATCGTGCCACCGCGCGCCGGATGGGCCGCCGCCTGGCCGAGTACGACCTCGAGTGGATCGAGGAGCCGCTCGACGCGTACGACGTCGACGGCCACGCCGCCCTGAGATGGGCCCTCGACGTTCCCATCGCGAGCGGGGAGATGCTGACCACGACGCGCGACCACCGGCGGTTGTTGCTGGCCCAGGCCGTTGATGTCATCCAGCCGGACGCGGTCCGCGTCGGAGGCATCACGCCGTACCGGCGCATCGCGGACCTCGCGCACGAGCTGGATGTGCTCGTCGCCCCGCACTTCGCCCCGGAGCTCCACGTCCACCTCGCAGCGGCGCAACCGCGCGAAGGCTGGGTCGAGTATTTCGATTGGCTCCGGCCGCTCTTCAACGAGCGCCTCGAGCTGCGCGACGGCTTCGTGCTCGTCCCCGATCGTCCGGGCCTTGGACTGACCCTCGATCCCGCGGCGGCGACGCTGCTCGTCGCCGAGACCAGTCTCCCCGAGCGCTGAGCTCGTGCGGATCGCCGATCTCCGAGTCACGCCCGTCGCCATCGCCGACCCGCCGCTGCGCAGCGCGTTCGGGCTCCACGCGCCATTCGCGCTGCGGACCATCGTCGAGGTCGAGACGGCCGACGGCGTCGTTGGGCTATCCGAGACGTATGGCGGCGAGGCACCGCTCCGTTCACTGCTGTCGCTGCGCGAGATCGTGGTCGGCCGCGATCCGTTCGGCCTCACCGCGCTCGGCCTGCAGATGGAGGGCCAGAGCCGCGTTCCCGGCGACTATCGCCCGTGGGAGGCGCGGGCCCTCGTGGGGCCTGCGCTCTTCGGCGCGCTCGAGGTCGCGTGCCTCGATGCGATCGGCAAGACGCTGGGGCGGCCCCTCTGCGAGCTTCTTGGCGGGGCGGTCCGCGATCGCGTCCCCTTCTCGGCGTACCTCTTCTACAAGCACGCGGGAGACGACGAGTGGGGCGAGGTCCTGACCCCCGACGCGCTCCTCGCCGAGGCCCGCTGCATGCGCGAGCGATACGGCTTCGGTTCATTAAAGCTGAAGGGCGGGGTCCTCGAGCCGGACGTCGAGGTCGAGACGATACGCAAGTTGCGCGGGGCGTTCGGCCCCGACGTCGGGCTGCGTCTCGATCCGAACGCCGCCTGGAGCGTCCCGACCAGCCTGCGCGTCGTCGACGAGCTCGCGGGGACGCTGGAATACCTCGAGGACCCGACGCCGGGGATTGACGGCATGGCCCGAGTCGCGGCAGGATCGCCGATCCCGCTGGCGACGAACATGTGCGTGACCGCATTCGAGCACATCCCCGCCGCCGTCGCGAAGCGCGCGGTGGGGATCATCCTGTCCGATCACCACATCTGGGGCGGGATGCGCGCGACCCTGGAGCTCGCGCGGATCTGTCGCGTGTTCGGGCTCGGCATCTCGATGCACTCGAACTCACACCTGGGCATCTCGCTCGCCGCGATGGTCCACGTCGCCGCGGCGCTGCCGGAGCTCACCTACGCCTGCGACACGCACTACCCATGGCAGATCGACGAGGTGATTCGCGGCGGCAAGCTGCGGATCGAGGACGGAGCGGTCACCGTCCCCGCCGGAGGCGGGCTTGGAGTGGAGCTGGATCGCGCCGCGCTCGCGGAGATGCACGAGCGGTACCTGGCGACGGACCTGCGTGCGCGTGACGACGTCGCCGAGATGCGGAGGCTCGTCCCTGACTGGCGCCCGCACGTTGGCGACTGGTGACCGGCGGAGCGAGCGCGGACTCGCGGCACCGTTCGGCCACAATACGCGCGGTATGAGGCCGGACGAGCTCGGCGGCCGCCTTCGCGGCGCGCTGGCATTCCCGATCACCCCCTTCGACAGCGCGCTGCGCATCGACGAGACCGGGTTCCGGTGGAACATCGAGCGGCTGGCCGCCTCGCCGGTGGCGGCGCTCGTCGTCGCCGGCGGGACCGGGGAGTTCCACGCGCTCGATCCCGGGGAGATCCACACGCTGTCCCGCATCGCCGTCGAGACCTCGGCCGGGCGCAAGCCGGTCATCGTCGGCGTGGGCGGCAACGCGACGACGGCGAGCCTGCTCGCGCGGCGCTGCGAGGCCGCGGGCGCGGACGGCCTCCTGCTGATGCCCCCTTCATACGGCCGGGCCGAGGACGACGGCCTGTTCGCCTACTACGAGGCGATCGCCTCCTCCGTCGGCATCGGCGTGTTCCCGTATGCGCGCGATCACGCCCTGCTTTCGCCTGCGCTCGTGGCGCGGCTGGCACGCATCCCCAACGTGGTCGCCTTCAAGGACGGGCAAGGGGATCTGCGCCTGTGGAAGCGCATCCGGGAGCGGGTCGGTGCCGATCTGCGGTGGCTCGCCGGGGTGGGAGATGATCTCGCACCGCAATACTTCAGCGCAGGCGCGGAGGGTTTCACGTCGAGCATCGCGAACCTGTACCCGGCCGTGGCGGTGCGGCTGTTCGCGCTCGCGACAACGGACGTCACCGGCGCCGATAAGTTCGTGGCTCGTCACATCCAGCCCATCTACTCGCTGCGTTCGAAGCTAAGGGGCTACGAGGTCACGACGATCAAGGCGGCGATGGCGAGGCTCGGCCTGCCCGCGGGACCGGTGCGCCCGCCGCTCGTCCCGCTCGCGCCCGAGGACGCGGACGACCTCGACAGCGCGATCGCCGCTCTCGGCGCCGCGGACGACGCGCGAACGATCGGCACGGACCTCGCGCCGGCGCAGCGAAGATAGGGAGGAACATCGAAATGAAGGGTCTGCAACGCGGCCTCGCGGGGGTCGCGCTCCTCGCGATCGTGCTCGGCGCCTGCAGCGGCGCGGCGGGTCCGGCGGGAGCGGGCGCGAGCGCCAGCGCCGGCGGCGCCGCCGCCGCCGGCCTGAAGTTCCCCGATACGCCGGTGACGCTCAGCGTCCTCGACATCGCCGGCCAGGACCAGCTCGTGAAGGGGATCTTCGACAAGTACAAGAAGGCGTATCCGAACCGCCTGCGGGATTACAAGATCGAGAAGGGGACCTCACCGGAGATGCCCGCGAAGATCAAGGCGCAGCAGGACGCGAAGAACGTCCAGACCGCGCTCGTGCTCACCGGTCTCGACGGCATGGCTGCCGGCGTCGAGCAGGGGATCTGGGAGCAGCTGCTGCCGAAGTACGCCTCGACCTTCCCGGATCTCGAGAACAACTACCTCGACGGAGCGAAGCCGATCCAGGGCCTGACGAAGGGCTTCGGCATCATGGTCGTGTACACGCCGAGCGGGCCGCTCATCGAATACAACGCCGCGAAAGTGCCGAACCCCCCGAAGACCGCGGCGGAGCTGCTCGCATGGGCGAAGGCCAATCCGAACAAGCTCGAGTACGCGCGTCCGGCCAACAGCGGTCCCGGCCGCACGCTCCTGCAGGGCCTGCCCTACGTGCTCGGCGACAAGGATCCGAAGGATCCCGAGAAGGGCTGGGACAAGACCTGGCAGTTCCTCAAGGACCTCGATCCGTACATCGAGTTCTACCCGACCGGCACGAGCCCCACGATGAAGTCGCTCGCCGACGGCACGCGCTGGATCATCGCGAGCACGATGGGCTGGGACATCAACCCTCGCGCCCTTGGGCAGGTGCCGAAGGACGTCAAGGTCGCCAAGCTCGACAACACCTCGTTCGTCGCTGACGAGCAGTTCATGACCGTGCCCAAGGGACTCGACGAGGGGCAGCTCGCAGTGGTGCTCGACCTCATCGCGTTCGCGCTCAAGCCCGAGAACCAGGCGTTCACCTACGACGCCGGCTACTTCTATCCGGGGCCCGCCGTCAAGGGCTCGAGCATCGAGATGGCGCCCGCGGAGAGCCAGCAGCTGATCAAGGAGTTCGGGCGGCCCGAGTACGACCAGTGGGCCAAGGACACGAAGATCGTGCTGCCGCTCGACACGAAGCAGCTCGTCACGGCATTCGATCTCTGGGACAAGGCTTTCGGCGCCAAGAAGAAGTGATCCCGCCGTCCACGGCGGGCGCGAGACGGCCGCCGGCGGGCTCACATGAGCCGGCCGGCGGTCCGGCGGAACGCCTCGAGCTGCGAGGGGTCACCAAACGCTTCGGCGGCCTCCTGGCGCTGGACCACCTCGACCTCGCGGTCGAGCCCGGTGAGTTCCTGACGCTGCTCGGGCCGAGCGGGTGCGGCAAGTCGACCGCGCTGAACTGCATCGCGGGGCTGATGTCGCTGTCGGACGGTGAGATCCACTTCGGTGGCAGGCGCGTCGACAGGACGCCACCCGAACGGCGTGGCTTCGGCATGGTGTTCCAGAACTACGCGCTGTTCCCGCACCTCACCGCGCGCCGGAACGTCGCGTTCGGCCTCGAGGTGCGCGGCGTCCCGCGCGAGGAGGTCTCGCGGCGGACCCGCGAGGCGCTCGCCGTCGTGCGCCTCGCGGCGCACGGCGACAAGCATCCCGCTCAGCTCTCGGGCGGGCAGCAGCAACGCGTCGCCATCGCGCGCGCGCTCGTCGTCGAGCCGCGCCTTCTGCTCATGGACGAGCCTCTCTCGAACCTCGACACGAAGCTCCGGGGCGAGCTGCGCACCGAGATCAAGCGCCTCCACCAGCGGCTCGGCCTGACCTCGGTCTACGTGACGCACGATCAGAGCGAGGCGCTGTCGCTGTCCGACCGCGTCGTGGTGCTTCGCGACGGACGGGTGCAGCAGATCGGTGCGGCCGACGAGGTCTACGGGATGCCCGCCACGGCCTTCGTCGCCGATTTCATGGGATACCGCAACCTGCTGGACGCCGAAGTCACGTCGCTCGATGGCCGCTCGGCCGTCGTCAGGTCCGGCGACCTCGAATTGCGCGGCACGCTCATGGGATCGCTCGCCCCAGGCGCGCGCGCGATCGCCGCGATCAGGCCGCACGACGTGCTCTGCCGGCGCGGCGCGGCCGGCGGCCTCCGCGGGCGGGTCGAGGTGGTCGAGTACGAAGGCAAGGCGTTCGCCGCCGACGTCGTCCTCGCGAGCGGGCTCCGGCTCTACGCCGAGTCGGTCGACCCGCTCGCTCCCGGCGACGAGGTCGTGATCGAGATCGACCCGCGGCGGCTCCTGGTATATGCGGGCGACGGCGCCCCGCCTTCATGACGCTCCGCCGGGGCGTCGTCCTGTCGGCGCCCGCGGTCCTCTTTCTGCTCGTGGCGTTCGTGTATCCATTCGGTTACGGGGTCGTGCTGAGCCTCACGCCGCGATCCGGCGGACCGCTGGCGAACTTCAGCGCCTTCCTGGGAGACGAGTTCCAGCGCGCGTCGATCGGCAACACCTTCGCCCTCGCGGTGCCGGCGGCGCTCATCTGCGTCGGGCTCGCCGTCCCCCTCGCGTACCGCATGCGCAGGGGCATCCGCGGAGAGCGCACGCTGACGGCGCTCCTGGTCGTCCCGGTGACGCTCGGCCCGGTGTTCATCGCGGACGCGATGCTCTTCTACTTCGGACCGGTCGGCTGGTTCAACCGCGTGCTTCAGGCGACGGGCGTCAGCTCCGAACCGGTCCGCCTCATCCACACGTACGCGGCGGTGCTCCTCGCGATCGTCCTGACGGCGTTCCCCTTCGCGTTCCTGCTCCTCCTCGGCTACGTCTCCGGGATCGACCCGGTGCTGGAGCGCGCCGCGCACGTACTGGGCGCGGGTCCGTGGATGACGTTCCAGCGCGTCCTGCTTCCGCTCATGGCACCGGGGATCGCGACGTGCTTCGCGCTCACGTTCGTCATCGCCTTCGGCGTGTTCCCGTCGGCAGTGCTCCTCGGCGAGCCTGGTGGCTCGACGCGCGTGCTGGCGATCGCCGCGTACCAGGCCGCGTACGAAAAGTTCGACTTCTCCGCCGGCTCCGCGATCGCGCTGGTCATGGGCTTCCTGCAGCTCGGGACGATCGGGCTTGTGTTCGGCGCGCGCGCACGGCTGTACTCCGGGGCACGCGGTGGGAAGGGATGACCGAGCCGGGCCGGGGTGGCGGAGCGGCAGCGGCGATCGGCAGGGCGCTCTTCGCCGCGGTCCTCACGGTGTTCTTCATCAACCTGTTCGCGGCGATCGCGACGGTGGTCGTGAACTCGTTCGCACGGACATGGTTCGGCGGATGGTTCCCGGACGGTCTTGTCACGCGATGGTATGGCTACGCCGACAGCGAGTTCGGCATGGTCGACGTCCTGCGCTTCACCGTCGTCGTCACGCTTGCGGTGGCCGCGCTGGCGTGCCTGTTCGGCGTCCCCGCTGCGTACGTGCTCGCGCGCGCGCGATTCCCGGGCAAGCGCGCGCTGCTTTTGCTCTACCTGCTGCCGATGCTCATGCCGCCGTTCACGTACGGGATCCCGCTGGCGTCGCTGCTGTACCGGACGCAGCTGGCGGGGACGCTGCCCGGGGTCATCCTCATCAACCTCGTCCCCGCGCTCCCCTTCGTGATCCTCGTGATGACGCCGTTCATCGAGCAGCTCGACCCGAACCTCGAATCGGCGGGGCGGATGCTCGGGGCGGCGCCCTGGGCACTGTTCCGGCGCATCCTGCTCCCCCTCATCGTGCCGGGGGTGCTGACCGCGGCGCTGCTCGTGGTCGTCCGGACGATGGGGATGTTCGAGCTCACATTCCTCGTGTCCGGCGCCGACAGCCAGACCCTGGTCGTGGCGCTCTACGCGGCGATCTTCGGGGCAGGCATCCGCCCGGCGCAGGCCGTCGACGCCATGGCCGTCGTGTACATGTGCACGACGCTCGCGATGCTCGTCGTCGCGCTGCGGTTCGTCAGCCCGACACAGATGGTCTTCAGGGTGCGCGGCTGACCGCTTCGGCGCGGGTCACCCGGTGGGCCGCCGAGTGCCGCCCCCCGAGCGGCGCGGTCGCGATCCTGCGCCTGGCCCTGCGGGATCACGCCGACCGCCGCTTTTCGCGCTGAGTGGGCCGCGAGACGCGCGTGCCCCGGGCAATCGACGCGCTGATCGATGGATCGGCCGCCGGCGCGACGGGGACGTGTCCAAGCAAATGGCGCCCGCCGCGACCGCCTTTCGCTGGGCGTGTTTCCGAGCGAGCGAACGTTCGCAGCGCGGGTCATGACGCTGCCGGCCTCCCTCCGCGTTCGAGGCGCTCGGCGTCGTCGAAGTGGCGGCGAAGCTCCGCCGAGGTGATCTTCGTGTACCGGCGCGTCGTCTGCGGGCTCGCGTGGCCGGCGAGCTCCTGCGCCGCGAGGAGGCCGGCGTGGCGCGCCACGATGGTCAGGCGGCCGTGGCGGAACCAGTGCGGCGAGAAGTCGTCCGGAAGCCCGGCGCGGCGCGCGAGCGCGGTGACCAGTGCCTGCACGGAGCGGGGTGCGACCGGGTACACGCCCTTCACCGGAACGCGCTTTCGCGTCACGGGATCGACGACGCGCCGAATGGTCCGCCGGGAGACGAAGAGGTGCGGCGCCTCGTCACGCCGTGTGTCGAGGTACCTCCTGAGCCACTCGGCCGACTCGTCCGTAAGGTAGGTGCCGCGGACCTTCTTGCCCTTGCCGAGCACCTCCACCTCGCGCGTGCGCAGATCCACTCGGCGGCGCGTCAGCGCGCACAGCTCGGAGAGCCGGCACCCGGTGGCGAAGAGGACCTCCAGAAGCGCGCGGTCCCGGACGACCGTCGGCGACCGTGGCGGCAGCGCGGCGATGAGCCGGTCGAAATCCGCGCGTTCCATGTGACGCGTCTGCCGGTCGCCGATCTTCGCCAGCACGACGGTGTCCGGAGCGGGCAGCGCCTGGTCGCAGCGGGTGACGCCGTGGCGAATGAGGCCGCGCAGCGCCGACGCGTACAGGTTCCGGGTCGCGAGCGTCAGCGGTCCGTCGGCGCTCCGCCGCTCGGCCAGGTCCATCTGATACGCCACGATCAGCGGCCGGTCGATCCGCGAGGCCGGCTCGTCGAGCAAGACGCCACGTCCCTCGGCGAACGCCAGGAAGTCTCGGATGTAGGCGTGGTAGTGCGACACCGTGCGCTCGGCGCGCCCGGCGAGCGTGAGGTGGGCGAAGTAGTCGTCGACCAGCTCGGCGAGCGTCACCAGCGTCCCGTCGCGGCGGGCATCGGCGGTGGCTCGTCCCGCATGGGGCGGCGACGTCGAACGTTCACGGTCAGGACAGCGTATGGCAACGGGGCGAGCAAGCCGGCCCATGGCCGCGCCCGGCGACGCGACGGCGGTGCTCGAGGACGACGCGTGGACCGTCCCAGGTTCTGCGGATCGGAGGCGGTGCGCAACCCGGCACCACGCGGGAATCGGCGAAGGATGCGCGGCGGAGTGGGGGAGCACGGGGGCCGAAGATGAACGCGCCGTCTGCCGTCACCGGTAAACTTCATCGATGCGGCGGGCCATCATGAACGGCCTCGCGACAGCGCTGCTGGGAGCGCTCCTCGGCTACGTGGTCACGGGGTTCGGCGGGCCGATGCTCCAGGAGTTCCCGTTCTTCGGCTCCCGTGAGGCGCCGGAGGCCCACCGGTACATCATCGGCATGCTCCAGAACGAGCCCGAGACGCTGGCGGTCCTGAGCCCGCGCGCCGACCTCGTCTCCCGCTCGCTCCAATTCCAGCAGAGCAAGCTCGCCCAGGGGCAGTGGCAGCCGCTCTCGCTCACGTACCTGGGCGGGCGCACGGTCGGAGGACTCGGGATCCACATGTACGCGATCGAGATCCGCGGCGCCCAGGGCCAGGAGCAGTTCGTGCCGTTCGCGCTGACGCTCGCGAACGGCAAGATCATCAGGCGGGAATGAAGACCGCCCTGACGGCGCTCCTGTTCGTGGCCGGCGTCGGCGGGGGCGTGTGGGCCCAGAACCAGGCGTCGCCCCAGGCGCCGGCGAACCCATATCCCGAGCTTCCCTTGGTCGCCGAGCCGACGGCGTCGCGCGACCTCGCCGCGGTGATCCAGGCCGACGATCCGCGCCGGCTGGCGCAGGTCGCCGACAGCGACCTGCTCGGGGCGCTGGGTCCGGCGCTACAGCCGCTCCAGGACATCTTCGAGGTGAAGTTCGTGGGCGCGACCGAGCGCAAGGGTGACATCCTGTCGGCGTACGTGGCGAGCGGGCGCGACACGAGCGGGCAGAACTTCTCCGTGGGCTTGGTCTTCCGCGTCAGCGGCGGAAAGGTCGTGGGGGTGAACTGATGACGGTCCGAACGATCGATCGCATGGCGCGCGTGAAGGACCTCGCGGCGACGTCCTCGTTCGTCATGGAGCGCAACCGGCGGCGGATGCTGATCCTCCTCGTCATCCTCGCCGCGCTCGTGACGCTCTTCGGCGCGCGGGCCGTGTTCGAGGGCGTCCTGGGACTCATCGGGCAGGCGCCGGGAATGATGGTCCTGCTGCTGTTCTACGCGTTCTCGATGATCGCGCAGTTCGGCGTCCTCATGTGGTTCCTCTCGCGGCCGCGCAAGTACGTTGTCACGCCGGACAGCCCGCAGATCGGGCTGTCGTTCGCCAATTACCGCGGCCAGCCGGACCTCCTCGAGCACGCGAAGACTACGGTCAAGATCCTCCGCGGTGTGCGGCGCTTCCGCGAGCTCGGCGGCGAACCACCGCGCGGCATGCTGCTGTCGGGGGCTCCCGGCACCGGCAAGACGTTCCTCGCCGGCGTCATGGCGTCCGAGGCGAACCTCCCGTTCATCTACATCGACGCGTCCTCGCTCACGAGCATGTGGCTCGGCATGGACGCGCTCATCGTCGTGCGGCTGTTCTCGCAGGCGCGTTCGCTCGCGCGCAAGTACGCCGCTCCGGGCGAGCCGGGCTCGTGCATCGTCTTCATCGACGAGCTCGACTCGATCGGCCTCAGCCGCGGCGGCATGCAGGGGAACCAGGCGCAGGGCGGCATGGGCGCGATGGGGCTCATGGGCGGCTTCCGCGGGATGGCGCTCAACACGATGCTCAACCAGATGGATTCGCTGGGCGCGCACGTCGAGGACCGGATGAAGTACAAGCTCCTGCGCTGGCTCGGTTTCGTGCGCGGACCGGTGCCCCCGAAGCCGCTGGTCTTCATCATCGGCGCGACGAACCGGCCCGACGTGCTCGATCCGGCGCTCGTGCGGCCGGGGAGGCTCGACCGGCGCCTCAACGTGTACTCGCCGGACGCCGTCGGGAGGCGCGACGTCATCGAGCACTACCTCGCGACGAAGGCGCACGTCCCCGACATCGACATCGAGATGATGGTCGCCGACTCCGTCGGCTGGACCCCGATCGAGGTCAAGACGATCATCAACGAGGCGCTGATCCTGGCGCACGAGGACGGCCGCGAGCAGCTGAACTACCGCGACTGGCTCGCCGCGCGCGACATGCGCCAGCTCGGCCTCAAGCAGCCCGCGACGTACTCGGTCGACGACAAGCGCGCGATCGCGTACCACGAGGCGGGCCACGCGATCGTGGCGCACTACCTCCAGCCCGAGAACCGCACGCTCAAGGCGACGATCATCCGGGTCGGCGACGCGCTGGGCCTCGTGCAGCGCTCGCCGAAAGAGGAGCGCTACACGCGCCACGCGCGCGAGATCGAGACCGACATCATGGTGTCGCTCGGATCGCGCGCGGTCGAGGAGCTGTTCCTCGGCACGAAGATGACGGGCGCCGGAAGCGACCTCCAGACCGCGAGCGCGCACGCGCTGATGTACGTGTCGCAGTTCGGCATGGGCCCGAGCCTCCTCACGCCGCCGACCAGCGCGATGGGTTACGCGCCCTCCAGCCTGGAGATGGCCGACCGGCTCCTCGATCAGCTCTTCGAGGAGACCAAGCGCCTGGTCCGCGAGAAGGACTACGCGGTGCACGCGGTCGCGAACGCGCTCCTGGAGCACGGCGAGCTCATCGGCCCCGAGCTCGACGAGGTCTTCACGGCGGCCGAGGAGGCGAACCCCGGGAAGGCGGCCGACTTCGCGCGCCGGCCGGTGAGAATCGCCAAGCCCGACTGGACCGACCGCGTCCGCGAGCCGGCCCTCGCCGCCGCCGCGATGACGCCCCCGGTATCACCGGCGATGTCGGGACCGCTGCGCCCGCCGCTCGACCTGCGCTAGAGGGGCTGGCCGGGCGCGCGGCCGGGTGCGCTGCTCGCGCCGCCACGCGTGGTACGCACACGCGGGTGGCGACCGGCTTCAGCGACGGCCGCGGCAGGAACGCTCGCGCTCAGGGGTTGCCGCGCACCAAGAATCCGTAAACCGCGAAGAACGCAATGCCAGCGACGACGAACAGTGTCAATCGCAGTGCGAAGGCACGGTAGTCGATCTCGTCGTGTTGTCGTTCGTTCATGCTCCCTCCAGCCCGGTCATCGATGTGAGGCCGCCAGCACGGCGCTTTAAGAAGTTCGCTGTGTCAATCGCTGGAAAGTAAGTGGAAGCGTCCGGCCAAGGCGACTCAGGACGAGCGACGTCTGAGATTCGGAACGCGCGCAGTCACGTCCCGGCGCTGCAGCCGCTCTAGGAGATCTTCGGGGTCAAGTTCGTCGGCGGCGCTGAGCGAAGAAGCGACATCCTGCGGCGCCACGCCATGCCGTGCACGGCGACTGCCCGCATTCCCTCACTTGGCGTCAAAGAGTCATTGTACGCAATGTCCATAAACACGTTCCGGGCGCCACGTGACGACCAAGGCGATCGCACAGGCGCATCGCCGATCTGAGGGGCACATTCAGCCCACCCGCATGAGGACATGATCGGGACGCCGACCGGATCTGCCGGTCAGTCGCGCGCGACCGATCTCCTCCAAGTGTGCGTCCTGCACGTAGAGGCCACCCGGAAGCCGGCGCCGACGTAGAGTCCGCGCCCTGCGTCGGTGCCGTATCCCACCTTCAGGCGGCGCGCCCCCCGCTTCGCCAGCCGATCGAGACCCGCGGTGAGCAGGACACGGCCCAGACCGCGCCGCTGGTACGGATCCTCAACTCTCATCGGCTCGACCATCCCCACCTCGGTCACAGGGTCGAACCAGAAGAGCGCGTAACCGGCGGCTTGGCGATCAGCAGCCTCAACGACGAGGTCGAGTGCCGGGTCGTAGAGCGAGCACTGCTGGAGACGGGCCTCGACCTCTTCGCCGCTTCGTCGCCGCATCGGGTGCGGTCTGGTCATGTCCAGGGCGCGGTCCTTCAGCACGAATCCATCCGGCAGGGGCGCCACGACAGGCCGATGTTGGGCATTCATCCAGGTGATCCCCGATCGGTCATCGCCGGCCACGAAGCCGGCCCCGGACAGCAGACCCAGCAGTTCGACGTCATCCTCACGGGCGAGCACTTCGACCGATTCGAGCGCCAAGGCGCGGATGGCTTCGACTGCGCGCGCCCAGACGTTGGGAAGCGTAACGGTCGAAACACCGGGAACGACGATGACGTCGCACTCCCACGCTCGAAACCAGTCCGTCAGTAGGACGCCCGCAACGGGTCCCGCGCCATCCATCCAGAGAGGTGGTCGATGGCATCGGAACGCCGAGGTGTGCGCCACCACCACTGCACATCTGCGGCTTCCCATACCCCCGTCTCCCCGTCCGCCAGGCGAGCGCGCTGCAGGAGTTCAGTCGCGAGACCCAGGTACTCGAGACCCGAAGCCCGCTTCTCATGGATCGCCATGCCCCCATCCTGCCCTACAGCCCGCAGTCACCGAGGTCGAGCCGGTAAGTCGACACCGAGACTGCCGGAGCGCCCCCCGTCGCGCGTCGCCGCCGACCAACCTCGACAACAATGTTTCACGTGAAACATTTGTTCTAACCGCGGCTTTCCTCCGGCGCGGCGTGCCGCAGCCACCGAGCGATGACGCCGTCGCTCTGACCCGCGGCGTCCAGCTCCGACCCACCAGCGCGGACAACGGGGATGCGCAGCGCATATCTCTCGAAAAGCGCCGGGTCGCCGGCAATATCAACGCGCTCGATCTCCAGCGGACGGTCGAGGGCGATCCGTCGCAGCTGGCGGTGCGCTTCGGCGCAGAGCCCGCAGTCGCGCTTCTCCAGAAGCGTCACGACCAGCGGCAAGCCTCGATGAGTCCTCTTTCGAACGAGCGCCAGGCCGCGTCGCAGGTTCCCCCGCATCCCGTAGATTCTGGCTGCGTGGGACGGCTCGTGCGGCCTGAAGTCTTCGTCTCGACCGCTGAGGTCGCCTCGCGTCTCGGCGACCCTGGCGTCCGCATCGTCGACTGCCGCTGGACGGAGGATGGTGCGCACGATGCGTACATCGCCGAGCATCTGCCGGGGGCGATGCACTGTGACTGGTCACGCGATCTCTCGGCTCCCCCGCCCACCAACGGACATCCGCGGTGGATGCTGCTCGGACCGGACGAGTTCGCGGCGACGATGGGACGCCTCGGGATCGGCAACGACACGACCGTGATCGGCTACGACCTCGAGGGCGGGCACCACGCGGCGCGCCTCTGGCTCGCGCTGCGCCGCTACGGCCACGACCGCATGGCCGTCATGGATGGCGGTCTCACCAAATGGCGCACGGAGGGTCGGCCGGTCGAGAGTGGCGAGGTCGGCGTTCCGCAGGCGACGTTCGTTGCGGCCCCGAGGTCAGGCGTCATCGCCTCGAAGGAGGAGGTCCTGTCGGCGGTCCGCAGCGGCCTCCCGTGGTTGCTGGATGTGCGCCGCGCGACGGAGTACACGGGCGAAGAGGCGCGCGCGGCCCGCGGCGGACACATCCCCGGGGCGGTTCACATCCTGTGGCGGGATGCGCTGCGCGACGACTGGACGCTCCGCGACGCGGATGAACTCGATGACCTGTACGCCGACGCCGGTTTCGGAGCGGACACGCGCACGATCACGTACTGCCAGGCCGGCGTCCGCGCGGCGTTCACGCACCTCGTGCTCCACGCCATCGGACGCGACGACGTGCGGACCTACGACGGCTCGTGGGAGGAATGGGGCAACGACCCGTCGCTCCCAGTGGTGAAGGGCCGAAGCTGAGACCGCGTCCGGATCGTGCGCGGCGGGATTGCGTGCCAGAGAGCGACGCTACTGCGCGGGCGCCATCGCCACCGCCGCCGTACGCGGCACCAGGGCGAAGACGATCGCCGCGCCGATCAGCGCCAGCAGCGTCGCCGCGACCAGCGCGACGGTGATCGACACGCCAAGGAGAATGCCAGCGATCGCGGACCCGACCGGTACGCCGGAGTAGTTCAGGTGCATCGACACGGCGAACGCGCGCCCGTACCACGCCGGGTCGGTGATGCGCTGGCGCAGCGAGAACAGCCCGATGTCCATGGGACCGCCGAACAGTCCGGTGATCAGCGCCCCCACCACCACGACCATGAGCGACGCCGCGAACGCGAGAACGCCGATGCCGAGCGCGATCCCGAGCATGCCGCCGATGATGAAAAGGCGCTCGCGGCCCTCGCTGCCCAGCCGGCCGGCAGCTAGCCCGGAGATGACCCCACCCGCGCCGACCACCCCCCACAGGACCCCGACGAGCGAGGCGCCGCCGTGGATCCGCTCGAACACGAGCACCGGCAGCGCGACGAGCAGGATCCCCTGCGCGAGGTTGCCCACCGAGATCCCGAGTGCCAGTCCGCGAAGGCTCCGGTTGCGAATCACGTACATGACACCGTCGCGCGCGTCGTTAATGACGCCGGCCGACTCCGGCGACGTCTCGCGTATCCGGATGCCGACGAGCGGGAGCGCGCTCGCGAGGAACACGCCAGCGGTCACTCCGATCGCCGCCTCGGCCCCGGCGAAGGCGACGATCGCGCCCGCGATCGGGGGGCCGACGATCGTCGTGAGCGTGTACCCCATCGCGTCGACCGCGTTCGCGCGGTCCCAGAGGTCGCTCGGGACGACGAGCGGGAAGAGCGTGCGCGACCCCGCCGTGCCGAGCGGATTCGTGATCGACGCGAGGACGACCAGGCCGAGCAGGAGCGGCAGGGACAGCGCTCCGATCAGCGACAGGACCACGATCGCGATCAGCACGACGAACGACACTGTGAAGTCGATCGCCATGAGCTTCACGCGGCCGTAGCGGTCGAGGAGCGCTCCCGCCAGTGGGCTGACCAGGATGCCGGGCGCGATGCCGAGGAACACCGCGAGACCGGCGATGCCGGGGGAACCGAATCGCGCGAGCACGAACAGCACCAGCGCGAGCTGCCACATCGCCGCCGCGGTGCGCACCAGGATGGTCGACGCGGCGAGCCGCGTGAAGTGCGGAACGCCGAGCAGCTCCCCGTACCCCGCCCGCGAGGTGGCGAACGTCGCCACCTCAGCGCGCCGCGTGCAGCTCGGCGGCGAGCGAGGGCGGCACGTCCGCCTCGATCTCGATCCCCCGCTCGCTGTAGTCGGCGCGTCGGAGCGCGCCGCGCTCGCGGATGCGCTGCACCATCGCACCGGATGCGTACGGCAGAGTGACGGCCACGCTCTGCCAGGCGGAAGCCGCGAGCTCCGCGATCCGCGCCCGCAGCTCCTCGAGCCCCACGCCCCGCAGCGCCGAGACGAAGATGGCGCGCGGGAACTCCGCGCCGAGCGCCTCACGGATCGCGTCGCCCTCCGGGCCGGTGAGCGCGTCGGCCTTGTTAAGCACCAGCAGGGTCGGGCGCTCGCCGAGGCCCAGCGAGCGCAGCGTGGCGCGAACGACCGCGGCCTGCTCGTGCACGTTCGGATGCGAGACGTCCGCCACGTGAACCAGCAGATCGGCACCGTCAAGCTCTTCGAGCGTCGCATGGAACGCCGCGACGAGCGTCGGCGGGAGCTTGTTGACGAAACCGACCGTGTCAGAGAGCAGCACGAGCGTGCCATTCGGCAGCGTGACCCTGCGCGTGGTCGGATCGAGGGTCGCGAAGGGCTGATCGGCGACAAGCACCTCCGATCCGGACAGCGCATTCAGCAGCGTCGACTTGCCGGCGTTCGTATATCCGACGAGCGCCGCGAGGAACAGCCCCTCTGACGCGCGCGAGCTGCGACTGCGCTCACGCTGAGCCGAGAGCTCGTCGAGCCGGCCCTTCAACTCCTGGATGCGGCGACGGATCGCCTGCCTGTCGCTCTCGAGCTTCGTCTCCCCCGGTCCTCGCGTCCCGATGCCACCGCCGAGGCGCGACAGGCCGAGAGAACCTCCGGCCAGGCGCGGGAGCCGGTACTCGAGCTGCGCCAGCTCGACCTGGAGGCGGCCCTCGCGCGTGCGGGCGTGCCGCGCGAAGATATCGAGGATCAGGGCGGAACGGTCGATCACCGCCAGCTTCGTCGCCTTCTCGAGGGATCGCTGCTGGGTCGGCGAGAGTTCGTCGTCGCACACGAGGAGGTCGGCGGCCACGCGGCCGCATTCGAGAGCGACTTCCTCGAGCTTGCCCTTCCCCACCCAGCTGTTCGGATCCGGGGTGCGCCGCCGCTGCGCGCTGCGGCCGACGACCCGAGCGTCCGCGGCGGCCGCCAGCGCCGCGAGCTCGTCGAGCGAGTCCTCGACGTCGAGCGTCGCGCGCGGGGTCTGCAGCCCGAGCAGGAACGCCCGCTCCGGCGGGTCTGCCGTGTCGATCACTCGCTGTCCCCCTCAAGATCGTGTTCGTCAGCTCTCGCCGAGCGTCGCCGTCCGCATTCGTACAGGAAAGACCTGGCCCCGTACCACGCGCAGGCAGGCGGATGGGTGCCGCCGGTGAAAGACGAGTGTGCCACTTCGAGCGGGACCGGACCGCATCACCGGCGACACAGAACGCTCGGTAGCATGCGCGCGATGACCCCACCCCGCTCGCGCGCGTTGACGCGCGCCTGGTTCGACATCGGCACGCAGTCAGTGGGTGGCGGGACGAGCACGCTCTTCATGATCCGGCGGGTCCTCGTCGAGCAGCACAAATGGATCACCGAACGCGAGTTCACCGAGGCATGGGCGCTGTCGCAGCTGAGCCCAGGGATCCACCTCGTCGCGCTCGCCGGTCTTCTGGGCCGCCGCATCGCCGGCCTTCGCGGGGTCGTGGTGTCCGTCGGCGGGATGATGCTCCCGGCCGCGGCGATCACCGCGGTCATCACGGCGCTCTTCGGCGGGATCGCCCAGCACCCGCTGACCGTCGCCGCCCTGCTCGGGATCGGGCCCGTTGCGGCCGGCATGACGATCGGGCTCGCGCTGATCCTCGCGCGCCCCGTGCTGCAACGCGGCCGCTACGCGATCCTCGACCTCGCCCTCATCGTCGCCGCTTTCGCCGTTCTCCTCGCGGGCGTGGCGCCCACCATCGGGGTCATCGGCGCGAGCGCGGCATTCGGCGCGGTCTTCCTCGGCCGCGAGCGTCCGACCTCGACCGACGCGCCGATGAGCTGACGAGTGGAACAGGTCGCGCTGTTCCTTGTGTTCCTGAAGTCGTCCGCGCTCGCGGTGGGTGGCCTAGCCTCGCTCCCCCTGCTGCGGACCGACCTCGTTCCCGCGTACACGGATGACGCCGGCATCCTGCAGGCGCTTGCGATCGGCCGCCTCGCACCGGGGCCGAACGGCCTGTACATCGTGAGCCTCGGCTATCTCGCGGCGGGCTGGGCCGGCGCCGCCTACGCCCTCGTCGGCGCGAGCCTCGCGCCGCTGGCGATCCTGCCCGCGACGGTGCTCGCCCGCCGCTGGCTGCTCTCCTCGTGGTTCGCGGGGCTCGTCCGAGGGGTGGCGCTCGGCACGGCGGGTCTGCTGCTCGCGACCGGCGTCAGCATCGCGCAGACGGCCGGCACGGCACCCTGGCAGCTCATCCTCGCGGCGCTCGCCATCGCGCTCACCGTCCATGGACGGCTGCACCCCGCACTTCTCGTGGGCCTAGGGACCGTCGCCGGTCTTGCGCTCGGTCGATGAGGTCGGGACGCGCCCGGCCGGCAGCGCAAGCACAGCCCGAGCACGTGACACCGCAGCTCCACGGCCCCGGCGGTGCGCCACGATCGTGGGCGGCGACCGTTCGCGACGGCGACGCCGGTGATCAGGTGGCAGGTTCTCCGCTCGCCACGGCCGCGGCGAGCGCGATCCGCGCACGGTCGCGCTCAGGCGGTTTGCCGCTCGCCACCCGAAGGCGCACGGGATCCGACGCGCCGATCGAGCGCTCGTTGTCGCCCTAAGCAGACTTCCGCGCTGACCGGGCGACGACTCTCCAAATTTTCGCGGTCCAGCGCGCGGCGAAGGCGGCCTAGCGAACGACCCGGTACTTGATGTGCGTGACGGCGGGCGACGCGACGACCTTGACCGACTCTAGCTTCCGGTCGCCGACGCCGTCCAGCAGTCGCTCCCCCGCGCCGAGGATCACAGGGACGACGTGGAGATAGAGCTCGTCGAGCATCCCGGCGGCGAGGTACTGCTGGACGGTGCTCGCGCCCCCCCGCGACCGCGACATCCTTGTCTCCGGCCGCCTCTCGCGCTCGCTCGAGAGCTGATGCGATCCCGCCCGTCACGAACGCGAACGTCGTGCCGCCCTGCATCGGGACCGGATCGCGGGGATGGTGCGTCAGCACGAACACGGGCGCGTGATACGGCGGCTCGTCGCCCCACCAGCCCTTCCAGCTGAGATCCCACGGACCGCGGCCCGGGCCGAACATGTTGCGGCCCATGATGTACGCGCCCACACCTCCGGTCGTCTCTTCGACGACCTCGGCGTCGGCGTTGTGCGCTCCGCCCTCCATGCCCTCCTGCCTGCGCCAACTATCGGTCGCGAAGAGCCACTCGTGCAGCCGCATACCGCCCTCGCCAATCGGGTTCTCGATGCTCTGATTCGGCCCCGCGACGAAACCGTCGAGCGATATCGACATTTGGCACGTGACGGCGCTCATACGCGACGACCTCCCACCTTCGCCCCGATGCTACGAGCACCCTGTGGAGGCTTCGCGGGCTTCGACGAGGTGGTCAGGCACGCCGTCGCCGCGACCGGCTCACGGCTGCCGATCGCCCGAGCTCGGGTACGTCGTCCACCGTGATCCGCCCGCTCAACGCGGTGCGCGGCGACGCACGAGCGCGCGCGGCGTCCAGGCGGCGCTGCCAGGCACCGCCAGAGGTCACGCGGTGTAAGGCTGCCCAGCTCAGCTCCCGAGCGCGAAGAGATACGCCACGTGCGATGCGACCGCGCCGTTCCAGTCCGCGACCTTCGGATCCGTAGGCTCGATGACGAAGTACTCGTCCGGCGCGTGCGCGCCGCTGCCGTGTCCCAGCCCGAAGTGACCGCTTGGGAGCCGTAGCGGATCGCCCGTGAACGCGAAACCGGGGTAGCTGCCGGGGAGGCGCGGCATCACGGCGGGGTCGATGCCAACGCGTCGCAGCACGGCGAGCTGGGCCTGGATCAGAGGTGCGTCGAACGGCGTGTCTGTCGGGTCGTAGCCACCGCTCGGCACCACCTCGATGTCACCGAAGCCGTGCCTGGCGAGGTGCGCCTTGACCTGCGCGATCGCGCCCTCGTGCGTCATATCCGGCACGAGCCGCAGGTCGAGCTTCGCAACAGCGCGGTGCGGCTGGATGGTCTTGCCGCCCGGGCCGATGTATCCGGCGACGAGACCTTCGATGTTCACGGTCGGCGCGAACGCGAATCGCTCGAGCGATCCCCGCCACGAGTCATCATGCGCCCAGCGCTTCGCCGCGAGCATCTTCTTGGTCGTCGCCTCGGACAAGCGCGTCGCTGCTTCGTCCAGTTGCTTCTTCTGCTCGGCCGTGGCCGCACGGGCTTCCTTGCCAAATCCGTCGATGGCCGGATCGCCGTCCGCATTCACGAGCGTCGCAAGCGCCTGCACCAGGTGGAACGCTGGGCTATCCAGCCGTGCGCGGTGCGACGAGTGCACGTCGATCCCCGGACCGCGTCCCCACTTCTCGCCGCTCGAGATCAGTTCGAGCTCCACCAGACCCTTGGCGCCCAGGTACACGGTCACGCTTCCGTCGGGGTCCTGCCACGCCGCGGGCATGACGACGCCCACGCTCTTCTTCAGTGCCGCGGCGACCTCCGGGCGATGCGCCAGTTGGCGGATGTGTGGCGATCCGATCTCCTCCTCGCCCTCGGCGACCAGGACGAGGTTCACCGGCACCTTCCTCCCGGCGGCGCGGATCGCGTGAAGCGCTGCCAGGAACGCCGCCTCCGGACCCTTTTGGTTCACGGCGCCGCGGCCCATCACGACCTTCCCGAACCCGGGTTTGTCGACGATCTCCGCGTCGAACGGCGGCGACGACCACTCCGAGGGATCCGCCTGCTTCACGTCGTACATGAAATAGAGCCCGAAGGTGCGCTCGGCACCCGCATCGAGCGTCGCGAACACGCCAGGATGTCCGTCGGTGTCGATGCGCCTGGCCTGTTGAAAGCCGGCCTCGCGCGCCAGGCGCAGCATCAGCTCGCACCCTTCATCCATCGCTCTGTTCTCTGCCGCTATGGACGGATGGCGGATCCAGTCCTGGAGACGCTGGATGTCCTCGTCGTGGCGCTTCTCGATCTCCGCTTGGATCGCGCGGAGGTCTTCGGTGTCCATCATCCGTGTATTCGTAGCGGTGACCCGGGAAGTCGTCGTCATCTCGTTCCCCCCGGATGTTGTAGCGCAAGAACATGGCGGGCGTCCGACCGAGCAACGGCAGTATTCACGCGAGGCTGACAGGAAGGCCGGTGACCACCTCAAGTGCAAGGGCCACGCGCGGGCTCACGGGCTACTCCCGGACCTCACCGTCGAAAACGTACTCGGCCGGCCCGCTGAGCGTCCACCTCGCGCCGCCGTGAACCTCGAGGACTCCACCCGGCAGGTGCACGGCGACCCGGGTGTCGCGCTGCGCCGCTCCACGATCGACGGCCGCGGCGACCGCGGCGAGCGCGCCCGTGCCGCAGGCGAGCGTCTCCCCCACTCCGCGTTCGTCGACACGAAGGCGGATCACGTCCGCCGTCGCGATGGCCGCGCAGCCGACGTTGCCCTCGCCTCCCGCGGCGCGTACGGCCGCGGCGAACGCTGCCAGGTCGACGGTCGCGGGATCGTCGACGAACGCGACGAGCTGCGTGTTGCCCGCATCGACGCGATCCACGGTGTGGGCCGCGCCGCCGACCTCGACTGAGAAGTGCTCGACGACGCGCGGCGGCGCGAGCTCGATCGCGATGCCTGCGCCGTGGCGCCTCGCGCCGACCACCGCATCGCTCGTGCGCAGCCGCAGAGCGTCGCCTCCGTGGCGATCGAGCAGGTAGCGCGCGACGCAACGCGCGCCGTTGCCGCACGCCTCGGCCGTCGAGCCGTCGGCGTTGTGGATCGTCCAGCGCCAGGTGCGTTGCTCGTGCCCGCCGATCACCAGGAGGCCGTCCGCACCCACGCCGGTCCTTCGATCGCAGAGAGCCGCGACGCGCTTGGGCGCGAGCGCGTCCCACCCATCGCTCGCCTCGCCGACGATGAAGTCGTTGCCGCAGCCGTGCATCTTCGTGAACCTCACGCCGCGAGCACCTCCCGGATCCTCTCGAGCGGATCGGCCGCCGTCGGATCCACCCACCACACGGCGGGATCCCTGCGGAACCAGGTCATCTGGCGGCGCGCGTACGCGGCCGTGTCGCGAGCCGTGGCAGCGACCGCGTCGGCCAGGGTCATCTGGCCGCGCAGGTGCGCCGCCCAATGGACGTATCCGTGCGCGCTCATGCTGGGCAGCTGCGGGTCGAGCCCGCGCGCGACGAGAGCAGCCGTCTCTTCGAGCACGCCCGCCTGCACCATGCCCCGCGCGCGCGCATGGATGGCGGCCACCAGCAGCGCCCGAGGCGGGCAGAGTCCGATGCGGACAGCATCTGGGCCGCCTCGAAAGGCGTGCGGCGCGCTCGCGCTTCCCCCAAGGAGCGCGATCTCGAGGTACCGAACCACGCGGCGCACGTTGCGCGGATGGACGCGCGCGGCCGCGACGGCGTCGATGGACGCCAGCTCCCGGTGCAGAGCGCCGCCGCCGCGCTCGCGCGCGCGCGCCTCCAGTTCCACCCGAAGCGCGGAGTCGGTCGGCATGGCGTCGAGCGCAAGGCCGTCGAGCAGCGTGCGCACGTAAAGGCCCGTGCCGCCCACGACGACGGGGACGCGTCCCCGCCGCTCGATGTCCGCGACCGCCGCGCGGGCGTCGCGCTGGTAGCGGGCCACGTCGTACCGCTCCCCGGGATCGGCGACGTCGATGACGTGGTGCGGCACCGCGCGACGCTGGGCGGGCGTCGGTTTCGCCGTGCCGATGTCCATGCCGCGGTACACCAGGCGCGAATCCGCTGACACGATCTCGCCGCCGAGGAGCGCCGCCGCTCGCAGCCCCAGCGACGTCTTCCCCGAGGCGGTCGGGCCGACGATGGCAAGGATCGTCGACGTGCGATCGGTCACGGTCCAGCGGTCCGCGAAACCGCCCACGTCTGTTCGCTCCACGGCCATTCGCGAGCAGCCGGGCAGGTGCATTCGCGAGCGCCAGAGTCGCGTCGAGTCCGCCGTTGGACATGACGGTCCCGACGATCAACCGCGGATGGAGGCGGCCGGATTGCAGGCGCGCTTGTGGCCACGGCGGCGCGTCCCCCGATCACGGGGCCGCGGGCCGGCGCTCGGTCAGCACGCGCAGCGCGCCCCGGGCGGCGTCGATCCGTGCGGCGTCGGGCACGCGCTCGGCGTAGCGCAGCTCCTCGAACGCGGCGACGACGGGCGCCGCGCCGCGCCACTCGGGAGAA
>JBBPYG010000080.1:0-9511 GCA_038200085.1 Candidatus Limnocylindria bacterium
ACATGACGGACGTGCATCCCGGTCAGCGCCAGTCGACTCTCGCGACCTCCACGGCGTCGCTGATGCCCCGAAGCTCGACGGACCTTTCGTCGGCTCCGGTGAAACGCGTTCCCGCGACGGTCTCGCAGCTGACCAGTATCTCGCCGCCGTTCGCCAGCGCGGCGATGCGCGCGGCCTCGTGGATCCCCTTTCCCTGGACGTTCTTTCCGAGCTGGGTCACGCCCGACGCGTGAACGCCTATCCGCACCTGGGGCGCGAAGCCTTGCGTCTTGCGGTGCTCGTCGAGCTTGCGCTGGATCGCGACCGCCGCCCCGAGCGCGGCATCCGGCGAGTCGAAGGCGATGAAGAAGCCGTCTCCAGTGGCACGCAGCTCTTCTCCACCGTGGCTGGCGAAGATCGCCCGCAGGGTCTCGTCGTGCCAGAGAGCACGCTCCACCACGCCTCATCGCCCAGCGCCTCGACGAGGTTGGTGGACCGGACGATGTCCGTGAACATGAACGTCCGCACGACGCGTTTGGGCATCGCCGCGCCGCGACCGCGCAGCTGCCAGGGCAGGAGCTCCTCGAGGTCCTCCAGCTCGATCGCCTGGGTGGCGCAGGCGAGTGCCGCTTCGCGGATGACCTCGTCGTCGACGCTCGTCAGATCCACGACGACCGCTTTGGCGTGCTGCCCCGGATGCCAGTCGAAGGCGGTCGGCGCGAGGGTGATGCAGTTTCCTGCGCCGACGCAGCGGCTCCGGTCGACCGTCACACGCAGCGCCACTCCGGTCCTGACGAGGTAGCGGAGCAGCCGCACGCCGTCCTCGTCGGCCCACTGCAGATCGTCGATCAGCAGCGCGATCCGGCGCGTCGCCGCAGCGGCCCGCAGCGCGACGGCTCCGAGGTCGAAGACGCAGCATCTGGCGGTCCGGCGTCAGCGCCTGCAGCCCGGCTTCGTCGTGGCCCGAGATCGCAGCCACGGCGCGTTCGAGCGCGCCGTCATCGGCTGAGTCGCGCAGACCCGGGGCAGGCAGGATGCTCCGCGCGACGAGGAACGGGCCGCGGATCTCCTCGTGACCGCCGCCACGGTCCAGCCGTTCCGCGGGCGATCTCGCCGGCGGCGAGCAGCAGGCGCGTCTTGCCGATCCCGGGCTCGCATTCGAGCACCAGGCACGAGAGCAGGTCCGCCGCCGAGCGCCTGTTCGATGGCGAGGAGCTCCGCGGGCCGGCCGACGAGCGAGCTCGTGGTCCGGCGCACGTCGAGGCCGAGCGACGTCGGTGGCTGAGCGAAGGTAGATGTGGCGCGTTCATCCTCCCCCGCGGGACGCGCTACCTGCGCGCACTATCCCGCGGGCGGACGCTCTTGCCCGGGATGCGGCGCACTCGCGATCCCGCTGCCCCTCCGCGCGCGGAAAGGGCCGCGCGTCGCGTGCATATTGGTCCGATGGCAGAGCCCGCCGCAGTCCCGCGCCCGTCCCCGCGCGCCGTCAGCGGCCGCGGCGCCCGGGCGTCCACGGAACATCCGCTCTCGCTCGGCACGAGCCTCGTGCGGAATCCCTTCCAGACGCTGCCGATGCTGCTGGCGACGCTGCTCGCCGCGCTCGGCATCGCCACGGTCGTGATGCTGGCGACCTCGATCGCGCGGACGGCACTCGCGCCGAACGACTTCCTCATGGACGCGTTGCTCGTCGATCCGCGCGGCGCGCCCATCGCCAGCGCCCAGGGGGCGGTGCGCGGCCTGCCCCGCGCGTCGGACGCCTTCGCCGTGCGCACCATCCCGGTGAAAGGGCGGTTCCTCGACATCGAGCTGCCGTTCCCGATCAGCTTCGTGGGCGGCGGCCGCGCGCGCGAGCTGCTCGAGCGCTACGGCGATCACATCGCCGAGGGTCGTCTTCCCGCGCCCGGAACGCTCGACGTCGCGCTTCCCATCAGCCTCGCGCGGGCGCGGCATCTCGGGGTCGGCGACGCGATCAGCGGCCTCGCCTTCCCCTCGCCCCTGCGGATCGTCGGCCTCGTGGACGGCCCGCGTTGGATAGGGATCGGCAACCTCGTCGATGGGTCGCGGATAACGCCCGACGCGGTCATCGCCTTCCCCGCATCGGGGGTCGATGCGGCCGCGCTCGAGCAGGACATCCGCCGCGACCTCGGCTACGGCACGCGCCACTGGACCGCAGATCCGGGCGGGAGCGAGTCGGAGAACAAGTACGTCGCGGACCTCGCGCTGCTCCTCGGATTCATCGTGCTGGTGAACGCGGCGGTGCTCGCCACGATCAACGGGCTCCTCGCCCTCTTCTACTTCCGCCAGCGGCAACGCGAGTTCGTCCTGCTTTCCGTGCTGGGCTGGGACAAAGGCGCGCTCACCCGCCGGGCGCTCGGGGAGATCGCGACCGTCATCGGCCTCGGCTGGATCCTCGGCATCGCCGCGACGTGGGGGCTGATGCGGCTCGTCGATGGCCTGCTCTTCCAGGATCGCGGCATCACTGTCGCCTTCTACGATCCGACGCCGGCGTTCGTCACGATCCCGCTGGTGCTGACGTCGATCCTCATATCGAGCGCGGTCGTCACCGTCGCGCTCCGGCGCTTCGACCCCATCGGACACCTGCAAGGGCAGTGATCGAGGCGCGCGGCATCGAGCTGCGGTTCGAGGCGCAGCGGGCGCTCGCGGCGGTCGACTTGGCCGTCGGCGACACCGGTCTCGTCGTCCTGACCGGACACTCAGGGTCCGGGAAAAGCTCCCTCCTGCACGTGCTTTCCGGTCTGCGGCTGCCCACGGGGGGCGACGTCCTGCTCGACGGCCGCCCGCTGTGGGAACGGTCCTCGGCCGAGCTGCGCGGCGAGGTCTTCGCGTTCATCTTCCAGGACCACTTCCTCGTCCCATATCTGAGCGCGTACGAGAATGCGCTCGCGGGAGTGGCGCGACCCGGGCCGGCCGACCGCGACCGCACCCTGGCGCTGCTGGCCGACCTCGGCCTCGGCCCGGTCGCGCACCGGCGGGCGTCCCGGCTGTCCGGTGGCGAGCGCCAGCGCGTCGCGGTCGCGCGCGGTCTCGTGCGCGGCGCGCGCTACCTCTTCGCGGACGAGCCGACCGCGGCGCTCGACCGCGCATCGGCGGAGCGGGTCTTCGCGCTCCTGCGGCGCTCGGCGCGCGAGCGCGCGGTGCTGCTGGTGACCCACGACGCGGAGGGCCTGGCGATCGCGGACCGGTTCATCGAGATGCGGGACGGCCGGATCGTCGCGGATCGCGGAGCGCCGGCGCCTTCGCCGTAGCGCGAACGTTCGGCGTCAGGCCGCGTCGGCCTCGGCGGGCGCGAGCGGAAGGGACGCGAGGAACGTCGAGCCGCGCGGCGAGGTCTCCTCGAGCGAGAGATCCCCGCGATGGCGCCGCATGATCTCGCGGCTGATGTGAAGCCCGAGCCCGGTGCCGCCGAGCGGAGCGGCGTTCTGCGCGCGGTAGAACGCTTCGAAGAGGCGCGAGGCGTCTCCCGCGGGAACGCCGATGCCGCTGTCGCGGACACGGACGATGGCTCGGTCGGCCTCCGTGCTCGCGGCGACGTCGATGACGCCGCCGGCGGGACTGTATTTCAGTGCGTTCGTGAGCAGGTTGTCGAAGACCTGCTCGAGCCGGCGCGTGTCGGCCTGCACCCAGATCGGGTCTGCCGGCAGGCGCGTGCGGATCTCGTGCTGCTCGCTGGTCGGCGCGATCCGGGCGACGGCCTCGCGGATCGCCGACACCAGGTCGATCCGCAGCAGGCGCATGTCGAGCTGCGCGGTCTGCAGGCGCGACAGATCGAGGAGCTCCTCGATGAGGCTGATCATCCGAGAGGTCTGTTCGTCCGCGCGATGGAGTGATTCGAGGATCTCCGCCGTCGGACGTCCTCGCTGCGCGCGCCTCAGCGCAAGCTGCACCTGTCCGCGGATCGTGGTGATCGGCGTTTTGATCTCGTGGCTCGCCATGGCGAAGAAGTCGATGCGCTCCCGCTCGAGGTCCTTGAGCGCGCTGATGTCCTGGAACACCGTGACGGCTCCGAGGATGCTGTCATCGGGACCCTTGAGCGGCGCGGACGACACCAGGAGTGAAATGTCGCGGCCGCTGTGGATGTCCCGCGCGAGCTGCTGCTCGCCGTGCACGATGTCTCCGTTCAGCGACCGCAGGATGGGGAGCAGGTCGAGAGCCATTCCCTGGCCCTCGATCGTGCGTGGGCCGCGGTCTCCCGATCCTCCCGCCGTTTGCGCGTCGTCCGGCAGGGGGCCGCGGATCGCCTCCGCCACGTGGTTCTTCAGGATCGTGCGGCCGCTGGGGTCGACGATCGCGACTCCCTCGGGCAGGACCTCGAGGATCTGCTTCAGCCGATCGCGCTCCGTCCGCGCCGCGCCGCCGGCACGCTCCGCCCGCGCGGCCGCGTGCGCGGCCTCCGCGCGGGCGGAATGGAGCGAGCCGCTGATGCCGGTGATGACAGCGCCCTCGAAGAGGAAGGCGGCCTCTCTGATCAGCACGGGTGTCGTCGGCGCGATGTCCGCCCCCGACGTCAGAAACAGGAAGTGCGCCGACAGCACCGAGAGCGCGGTCGCGAGGATGCCCGGCCCCGGACCACCGTAGCCGGCGGAGACGGCGATGGCCACCGAGAACAGCAAGAACGGGACGGCGAGGCCGAGCTCCGGCATCGCCACCTTCGCTGCCCCCGCGATCAGCGTCGTCGCGAAGGCGATCGCGTACGCAAGGACGCTGGACCGGTCCCAGCGTCTCGGACGCTCGCGATGCGCGCTCGCGGCCACGCCTTCGAGGCTCGATGCCGCGGTGCTCATGACAAAATCGTTCCTCCGTGCGTTTCGGCTTGGACTTCGGGACATCCAATAGTTCGCTCGCCGTGTCGGACGGTGGACGGCCGCGTCTGCTGCCGCTGGATCCCCTCGGAGGGTCAATCATGCCGTCGGTCCTGTACGTGCGTCGTGACGGCTCGTCATTCGTGGGGCACGAGGCGATCGAGAACCACCTCGCCGATAACCGGGCCCGGGGACCGGTGCGTCGCGAATTCAAGATGCTCGCGGTGCGGATGGCGTCGTCAGACAAGGAACAGCCCACGGTAGAAGCCCACATCTTCACGGACCTCGCGTCCCCCGGGCGCCTTTTCCAGGCGCTGAAAACGTTCCTTGGCGACCCCCTCCTGATGCCCACCAACGTCTTCGGCACCGCGAGAGGGCTGAGCGAGCTGATCGCCGTCCTGCTGACTCACGTTCGCGAACGTGCCGCGGCAGCCGTCGGCGCGCATCCCACGGAGATCGTGATCGGACGCCCGGTGGAGTTCGTCGGAGGAGGCGAGGTCGAGGAGATGGCGCTCGCGCGCCTTGGCGAGGCAGCGGCGCTCGCCGGCTTCCGCGACGTCGAGTTCGTCGAGGAGCCCGTCGCGGCGGCACGCGCATCTGAGATCCGGTCCGGAACAGCGCTGGTGTTCGACTTCGGCGGCGGGACCCTCGACCTGTGTCTCGTGCGGCGCGCCTCCGGGGGGCTGAGCGTGCTCGCCAGCGCGGGACGGGACGTCGGAGGAGATCGCTTCACCGAGCTCCTGATCAACGAGGCGGTGGCGCCGCGTCTCGGGTCCCACGCCATCTGGAGCGAGAAGCGGCTCCGCCTCCCCTCCTTCATCACGAATTCGATCCGGGATTGGCACGCCCTCTCGGCGCTGAACGAAAAGGCGCTTCTCGACGCGCTCGACGACTTCATCCGCGCCGGCGCGCCGCGGCGCGAGCTCTCGGCGCTGCGGAGCGCCGTCGAGCTTCAGCTGGGGTACGAGATCTTCGCGGCCGTGGACGCCGCGAAGTGCGAGCTTTCGGACGCCACCGCGACGGTCCTGTCCTTCCACCGTGGGGAGGTGGACATCGACGCGCGTCTGATGCGAGCGCTCTTCGAGCGGCGCGCGCGGCGCTACCTCGACGCGATCGACGATCTCGTGACTAACGTCCTCGCCGGGGCCGGGATGGTCGCGGCGGGCGTCGACGCGGTCGTACTCACCGGCGGGTCGAGCCAGATGCCTGCGGTGCGCGCGCTCCTGCGCCGACGCTTTCCCGAGGCGACGCACCGCGACGCGGCTGCGTTCAGCACCGTCGCGCTCGGCCTCACGCTCGCCGCGTAGCGCCCGAACGCTGCGCGCGCATCGCGCGGCGGAGCAGCGCCACGACCGCGGCCTCCTCGGCACGAAGGCCCGTCATGCGCGGTCGGCCGCCCTTGGCCGCGGCCCGCGGCCCGAGGCCGGTGAGCGTTCCCTCGCTGAACCCGTCGACGATCGCCGGGTGGATGTAGCAGCGCCGGCAGACGGCGCGCGTGTTGCCGAGCTGCTCGGCGACGAAGTCGATGGCACCCAGGAGGTCGGCCTTCGCGGCGCGTGCGGACCGTGGCGTCCTTCGCGCGCGGAGCGCACGCGCCGCGAGGACGGTGCCCGCCCACGTGCGGAAGTCCTTCGCCGTGAACCCCTCGCCGGTGATCTCGCGCAGGTACGCATTGACGTCGCCGGAGCCGATCGATCCGCGGTCCCCCGCCTCTTCGTATTCGAACAGCACGTCTCCCGGCAGGTCGTTGCACTGGCGGATGATCCGCACCAGGGCCGGCTCCATGACCTGCACCACGTGCTCCTTCCCGCTCTTCCCGCGGAAGCGAAAGCGCGCGCCTTCTGAACTCATCACCACGTGCTTGGCGCGCAGCGTCGTCAGTCCGAATGAGCGGTTCTGCCGCGCGTACTCGTCGTTGCCGACCCGGATGTGCGTCGTCTCGAGCAGCCGCACGACCGCGGCGAGCATCTTCTCCCGCGGCAGTCCGGGCCGGCGCAGGTCGCGCGACACGCGGCCGCGGATGCGAGGCAGGGCCGCGGCGAAGTCGATCAGCCGGCCGTACTTGTTCTCGTCCCGCGCGGTGCGCCAGTCCGCGTGGTACCGGTACTGCTTCCGGCCGCGCGCGTCGCGACCGGTCGCCTGCAGGTGCCCACGCGGATGGGGGCAGATCCATACGCCGGTCCACGCCGGCGGTATCGCGAGCGCGCGAATGCGCGCGAGGTCCTGCGAATCCCGCACCCGGACGTTGTCCGGTCCCAGGTACACGAATCCCCTGCCGGCGCGCCGCCGCCGGATCCCCGGTGCGGCGTCCGACGAGTACCGCAGGCCCGCCTCGCGCGCGGCCTCGACCGACTCCACGAGCGGCGCGACCAGCGCCGCGGTGGCGCCGGCCATCTGCGCGCTCACGCCGGCTGCGCGTTCACACCGCCCGCCCAGCGCTGGATGCCACGTGGCGGCACTCGGGCTGGCCGGGGCTCGCACGCCGGGAACCGCTCCATCAGCCGCGGGTGGCGGTCGCCCCGAGGAGGCGCTCGACCGTGAAGTCGTCAGGACCCGGCGGCGGGACGACCTGCTCCCAGGTGCACGACCTCGGGTCCTTGTCGTTCCGAAACCGGAGGAAGCGCGTGCCGTGCCGGAAGCGATCACCTTCCACCTTGTCGAAGCGCACTTCGCACACGAGCGTGGGACGCAGCGCCGTCCACGCGAGGTCCCTTCCGGCCGTCCACCGGCTCTCGCCGCCCGGGGAGCGTCCCTCGCCGAGGTGGCCCTCCTCCTCAAGCGGGGGCAACAGCTGCTGCAGTTGCTTCTGAAGGCCCGCGGTGATGCCGGAGGTGTGGCCGACGAAGTCGAGCGTCCCGTCGTCCCGATACAGCCCAAGCAGCAGCGTCGAGATGTGTTCCGCGGAACCCCGGTATCCCACGATCACGCAGTCGGCCGTCTTCTCCTTCTTGACCTTCACGACCGCGTCGCGCGAACCCGGACGGTACGCGCGATCGAGCCGCTTGCACACGATCCCGTCGAGACCCGCGGTCTCGAGGCCGGCGAGCCACGTGCGCGCGAGGGCGATGTCGGCCGAGGCCGGGGAGATGGCGAATCCCTCCACCAGGCGGACGAGCTCGGCGCGGCGCTGGCGCAGCGGAAGCTCGTGGAGCGGCTCGCCTCGCCAGAGCAGCACGTCGAACACGATGTATCGCGCGGGCGTCTCGACGGACAATCTGCGGATGCGGCTTTCCGCGGGATGGAGTCGCATCTGCATCGCGTCGAAATCCAAGCGGCCGTTTGCCTCGATGACGATCTCACCGTCGAGCGCCGAGTGTGGCGGCAGCGAATCGCCGAGAGCGCGAAGCTCGGGGAAGTAGCGCAGCAGCGGACGGCCGTTTCGGCTCCAGAGGTGCAGCTCGGCATCCTCGTTCTCGAGGACGCCACGAAAGCCATCCCACTTCGGCTCGTACTGCCAGCCGTCACCCGCGGGCACCGACCTGACGAGCTGGGCCTCCATCGGCGGGAAGGGGACGCGCTCGTTCGGCATCCCCCTATTTAATCCGTCCGGCACGTCTTCTGCTTGGCCAGGGCGGGGGACCTGACGCCGGTCCCGGAGGGAGAAACGCAATGGATAGCACGCTGGCGATCATCATCGCGGTGGCGGTCGTGGTCCTCGCCGTCCTCGCATACGCGATCACGCGCCGCAACAGGACGCAGGAGCTGCACAGCAAGTTCGGTCCGGAATACGAACGGGCGGTCGACCGGTACGGCGACTCCAGCAAGGCGGAGCGCGACCTGGCGGCGCGGCAGAAACGCGTCGAGTCGCTCCAGATCAGGGCGCTCGCGCCGCAGGATCGGACGCGCTATTCGGAAGCGTGGAACGATGTCCAGACGCGCTTCGTCGACGATCCCCGGCGCGCGGCGGAGGACGCCGACGTCCTCGTGCGTGAGGTGATGCAGAAGCGCGGGTATCCGGTGGGCGACTTCGAGCAGCAGGCCGCGGACATCTCGGTAAATCATCCCGCCGTCGTCGAGCACTATCGCGCCGCCCACACCGTCGCCGAGCGGAACGCCCGCACTCCGGCGACCACGGAGGAGCTGCGCAAGGCGCTCGTGCATTACCGGGCGCTGTTCGCCGACCTCCTCGATCTGAACCGGGACAACGGCCCCGACGGCACCGCCGTGAACGAGCCGCAAGAGGAGAGGAGCAGCCGGCGATGAACGAGCGTCAGAGCGCGACAGACGTCGAACCCGCTCCGGAGCTCGAGGGCACCGACTCGGGCGAACGATCCCGCGGGCCGATCCCCGCTCGCACGGAGGACGGGTCCCAGCGGGCCGCGCGCTCGAAGAGTGAGCTGACGACCGCGGATCTCGCGTCGGCGGGCGCGGCCGGCGACCGCACCACCGATACGCGGTCGGACGCGACGAACGAGACGGAGCCGCTCTTCGCGAAGAACGACGCCGACGCGTTCCGTTCCAACTGGCAGTCGATACAGGCCGGCTTCGTCGACGAGCCACGGCGCGCCGTCGAACAGGCGGACACCCTCGTCGCCGAGGTCATCCAGCGCCTGGCCAAGGTCTTCGCCGACGAGCGTTCGACGCTCGAGGCGGAGTGGTCGGCGGACGGCGACGTCGAGACCGAGCAGCTGCGCGTCGCGCTGCGCCGCTATCGCTCGTTCTTCGACCGCCTGCTCTCCGTCTAGGACCGATCCGCGCGTCCTGGGGCCGAT
>JBBPYG010000081.1:0-11768 GCA_038200085.1 Candidatus Limnocylindria bacterium
CCGGCGCTTCTACCGCCGCCGCTACGACGCGGGGGCCACCGTCGACGCCTTCGCTATGCGCCTGCGCGACTCGGTCGACCTCGACGCCCTCACCCAGGAGCTCCTCTCCGTCGTCGGCGACACCGTCCAGCCCGCGCACGCGAGCGTGTGGCTGCGGGAACGCGCGGGGTGAGCAGACGGGGCCTGGCTTCGCTCGTGCTCGCCGGTGCGGTAGTGGTTGCCGTCGCGCCCGCGCGTGACGCCACCCCTTGCAATCGCCGCTTGTGCTGTCGCTCGTGCTCGGGTACTCGCTTCGCTCGTCCACTTCGGCCGTAACGTTTTGTGGACGCCCTGCGCGTAGAAAGGTGATCGGATGATGATCTGGACGCGGACGTTCCGGCGGGTGCTCGGACGCGATGTGCCTGTCGCGGCACGGCAGGGACGCCGCTCAACGAGCGCCATCGCGACACAGCGGACCACGCCGGCCGCCACCCCGATCGACATCGGGCCCGGCGATCCGCTCCTGGCGTATTTCCACGGCACGGCCGGTCCGGTCGCGATCGATTCGATCGACCTCGATTCGCCTGCGCTGCGCGCGATGCGCGCGGCCGGAGTGAAGCTCGTCGTCCCACTCATCAGCCAGGGAGAGCTGCTCGGGCTGCTCAACCTCGGCCCCCGCCTGTCGGACCAGGAGTATTCGGGGGACGACCGGCGGCTCCTCGAACGACTCTCGACGCAGGCGGCACCGGCGCTCCGCGTCGCCCAGCTTGTGCGCGAGCAGGAGCTCGAGGTCCGGTCGCACGAGCGCGTGGAGCAGGAGCTCCGCGTGGCGCAGCTCATCCAGCAGCAGTTCCTGCCGAAGAAGCTCCCAAATCTTCCCGGTTGGCAGGTCGCCGCCTTCTACCGGCCCGCGGTCGAGGTCGGCGGCGACTTCTACGACTTCATCGAGCTGTCCGACGGCGCGGTCGGTCTGGTGTGCGGCGACGTCACCGGCCACGGCGTGCCCGCGGCGCTGGTCATGGCCACGACGCGGAGCATCCTCCGGAGCGACGCGCCTCGCCTGGTCTCGCCGTCCAAGGTGCTGGAGCGTGCGAATACTCTCCTCCACGGCGACATCCCCTCAAACATGTTCGTCACGTGCCTATTCGCGGTGCTCGATCCCCGCACCGGCCACATCCGCTACGCGAACGCCGGCCACGACGTGCCGTACGTGCACACCGCAGACGGCGTGACCGAGCTGCGCGCGCGCGGGATGCCGCTCGGCCTCATGCCCGGGATGCACTACGAGGAGAAGGAGGCGGTCCTCGCACCCGGCGAGAGCATCCTCCTCCACAGCGACGGGCTGGCAGAGGCGCACAACGCAGAGCGCCAGATGTTCGGCTTCCCACGCCTGCGGCAGCTCGTCGCCGAGCACGCCGGCGGCCAGAAGCTGATCGACGAGCTGCTGACCGCGCTCGATCGCTTCACGCCTCCGGGATGGCAGCAGGAAGACGACATCACGCTCGTGACGCTCTCGCGGTCGGCTGGCGTGAGCGACGAGGAGGTGCTCGCGGATTTCATGGTGGAGAGCATCCCGGGGAACGAGCGGCAGGTGATGGACCGCGTCGCGAAGGTGGTCGCGGTGATGGGGCTGGCCCCGAAGCGCCTCGAACGGCTCAAGACCGCGGTCGCCGAGGCCGCGATGAACGCGATCGAGCACGGCAATGAGAGCCAGCCGGATCGTCCCGTGGCGGTGCGGGTGGCGACGGCCGACGGCGATTTGATCGTGCGCATCACCGACCAGGGCGGGGGACTCGAGATCCCCGAAGCCGAGACCCCCGATATCGAGGCGAAGCTCGCGGGCCTCCAGAAGCCACGCGGCTGGGGCCTGTTCCTCATCAAGAACATGGTCGACGACCTTCGCGTCCATACGGACGAGCGGCATCACACGGTGGAGCTGGTGCTCCACCTGAATGGAGACGGCGATGGCGACGACAGGAATTGAGGCGCGGGTTCGGCACTCGGGCCGCACGGCGATCATCGACCTGCCACCGCTCGTCGACGCCGCCTCCGAGGCGCCGGTGTCGAAGGCCTACCAGGAGGCCGCGGCTCGGGACGCGCGCACGGTGCTGCTGAACTTTTCCGGTGTCGAATACATCAACAGCACCGGCATCGCGGTGATCGTGGGACTGCTCGCGCGAGCCCGGACCGAGGGCCGCACGGTCGCCACGTGCGCCCTCAGCCCGCACTACCGCGAGATCTTCGAGGTGACACGCCTCGCCGACTTCATGACCATGTATGACGACGAAGCCGCAGCGGTGACCAAGGTGGAGGGATGACAGACGTGGAGCAGACCAAGACCGACATGGATGCGCGGGTCCTCGACGAGCGCGTTAGCGCGATCGACGTGCGCGGTGACGTCACGGCCGCCTCCGAGGGCGCGCTCATGGACGCATACAACCGCGCGAGCGGCCCGCGGACGGGCTCGGTCATCCTGAACTTCTCTGGGCTCGACTACATGAACAGTGGCGGCATCGGATTGCTCGTGACGCTCCTGGTCCGCGCCAAGCGGCAGAAGCAGAGACTCCTCGCGAGCGGCCTTAACGATCACTATCGCCAGATCCTCGAGCTGACCCGACTCGACGAAGCGATCGAGATCTTCCCGACCGAAGATGAGGCCGTCGCAGCGGCGCGCGGTAGGTAGGAGGGCAGCCGTGAAGCGCGATGTGGAGAACTGGGCGAAGCCCGTCGGGAAGCTGCAGTCGACCGACGTCGCGGGCGCGATCAACGCCAACGTCCAGGGAAAGCGCGTCAGCGGCGCCCTCCAGGGCTTTGGCAGGATGTACCAGAAGACCTTCCGCGTTAAGCTGGCGGGGGTGCCGGCCACGCCGCGCGAGGTCGTGCGGACGTGGAAGGACCGGTACCCGGAGTTCTGGCCGAAGGGCAACCGCTTCTACGCCCCGACCGCCGGGATCGCCCCGGGTGAGGTCGGCCTCATCAACGCCTCGCTTCCCGGCACGCCCACCATGGCCACCGGGGTTCTCGTGGTCTACGCGGACGACGAGTCGTTCACGTTCATGACGCCGGAGGGGCATCCGTTCGCGGGCTGGATCACGTTCAGCGCGTACGACGATGGCGGCACGACCGTGGCCCAGGTGCAGGAGTTCATTCGCGCGAGCGACCCGCTGTGGGAGCTCGGCATGGCGACGTTCATCGGCCGGAAGCAGAATCGCATCTGGATCGACACGCTGTCGAACATGGCCGCTCACTTCGGCCTGCACGGCGCGGAGGTGGAGAAGGAGATCGTCGTCGTCGACCGCAAGCGCCAGTGGGCCCACGCCAAGAACGTGTGGCACAACGCCGGCGTCCGTTCCGGCCTGTACGCGATGGGTGCGCCGCTCCGCATGATCCGGCGTCGCTCCCGCTGACCGTCGCGCGGCAGGGGGTCCGCTCCGACCGGCGCCCTTCTGCTGATGCGGTCGTCGTCGGGGCAGGCCCGAACGGCCTCGCCGCCGCGATCGTCCTCGCGCGCGCGGGCCGCGCCGTCCATGTGCGCGAGGCCGAGGACACCATCGGCGGCGGCTGCCGCTCCGCCGAGCTGACCCTCCCCGGCTTCGTGCACGACATCTGCTCGGCGATCCATCCGCTCGGGGCCGGGTCTCCGTTCTTCAGCGAGCTCGGGCTCGAGCAGCACGGCCTCGAGTGGGTCCATCCCGGGGCGCCGCTCGCGCATCCTCTGGACGACGGCACCGCGGTCATGCTCGAGCGTTCCGTTGATACGACGGCAGAGGGACTCGGCCCCGACGCGCCCGCCTACCGGCGTCTGATGGGGCCGCTCGTGGACGACTGGGACAAGCTGGCCGCTCACGTCCTCGGCCCCACCATCCGCATCCCGCGCCACCCCATCGCCCTTGCGCGGTTCGGACTGCTCGGCATCCGCTCCGGACGGTCCGTCGCGACCCGCGCCTTCGAGGGGCCCCGCGCGCGCGCGATCTACGCCGGCCTTGCGGCACACTCCTTCCTGCCGCTGAGCAGCCTGTTCGGCTCGTCGTTCGCGCTGCTGCTCGGCGTCTCCGCTCACGCCGTCGGGTGGCCGCTGCCGCGCGGCGGCTCTCAGCGCATCGCCGACGCGCTCGCGGCGTGCCTGCGCGACCTGGGCGGCGAGATGACCACAGGCGACCGCATCGCCTCGATCGAACAGCTCGGGTCCCCGGGGGTGTCGATCCTCGATGTCACTCCGCGCCAGCTGGAACGCATCGCCGGCGCGCGCTTCGGGTCGCTCTACCGTCGCCGCCTGCGCGGCTACCGCTACGGGCCCGGCGTGTTCAAGGTCGACTACGCGCTCGACGGTCCGATCCCGTGGCGCGCCGCGGAGTGCGCGCGCGCGGGCACAGTGCACCTTGGCGGCCGGTTCGAAGAGGTCCTCGAGAGCGAAGCCGCGGTCGCTGCAGGACGCTGCGCGGACCGGCCTTTCGTCCTCGTGGCGCAGCAGAGCCTCTTCGATCCGACACGCGCGCCTGCGGGAAAGCACACGGCGTGGGCGTATTGCCACGTGCCGAACGGCTCGACCGCCGACATGACGCAGCGCATCGAGGCGCAGCTCGAGCGCTTCGCGCCGGGTTTCCGCGACCGCGTGCTCGCGCGGCACGTGATGTTCCCCGCCGACGTGGAGCGACACAACGAGAACAACATCGGCGGAGATATCTCGGGCGGGTCGCACGGCGGGTTGCAGCTCATCGCCCGGCCGATGGTCCGCCACGACCCCTACGCGACGGGGGCGCCCGGCATCTTCATGTGCTCGGCCGCCACGCCGCCTGGCGGTGGCGTTCACGGCATGTGCGGCTACTGGGCGGCGCGCTCCGCGCTCGCCCATACCCGCCGCGCCGCTTAGACCGGGAGCGCCGCCACAGCTGAAGAGACGAGCGTCTTCGCGCCAAGCCGGTCCCCGATCGCGCGGACGTCGACCTGCTCCGACGCGGCCTCACGGTCACGGCCGAGCGCCGTCAGCGCGCGCGAGTGGTCGAGCAGGACGAGCGCGCGCTCGAACTCGAGGCGCTGCGTCGTGAACGCCTGAAGCGCGTCGAACAGAAGCTTCTCCGCGCGGGCATGCTCGCCGCGGCGCGCGGCCGCGAGCCCCTGCGCGTGGACCAGCATCGCCCGACCGCGCGCGTGGCCGGTGCGCTCGACGAGAGACGAGACACGCTCCTCATTGGCCGGATCGGCGATGCCCCAGCGCGCCGCGGCCACGACGAGGGCCGGTCCCCAGACCGCGCGTTCGACGATCCCGCGCGGCCACCCCGCGCTCCGCGCGGCCTGGTACGCGCTCTCGCTCTCGCGCTGGCCGTAGAAGGCCGCGAGGAATTCCGCCGCGGCGCTCGCGCGCGGACCCGGCTCGCTCTCGGCCAGCTGATCGCGCAGGATCTGCTCCTGCGGCGACGCGGACGCGGCGGCCGCGGCCATGGCGAAGCCGAGGGTCACCTTCCAGTCGTGGTCCGCTCGCGCCATGTGGAACGTCTCGAGGTCCCCTGCCGCCTCGAGCGCCGCGCCGAAGTCGCCCGTCAGGACGCGCGCCACCACCGCGTTCTGCACCGCGTGCAATCCGAGGCGCGGCTTCTCGGTCTCGCGGGCGAGCGCCCTCGCCGCATCGGCGTGGAGGATCGCCTCGCCGAGATCGCCGAGCACGACGGCCGAGGCGGACAGCATGTTGTGCGTGTCGATGAGCTCGTCGCTGTCCTGGAGTGACTCCGCGAGCGGCAGCCGGCGCATGTTGCTCGCGTATGCCTCCCGGAAGCGGCCCAGCTCGCGGTACGCGAAGCCGACGGCGTCCAGGCACAGCGAGACCTCGCGCAGCAACCCGAGGTCCTCGGCGATGGCCAGCGCCTGCTGCGCCGTTTCCAGGGAGGCCTCCCAGTCCTCGTCCGTCGCGCGCGTCGAGCGCCGCGGCGCGAAGGCCTTCGCGGCCAGCAGCAGGACGCGCTCCCGCGAGCGCTGGTCCCCGACCAGGTCGAGGCCGCGCTCGATGAGTCCCGAGAGGTCGGCGTGCTTGCCGTCCCACCGGGTGCACAGCTCGGCCATGTGCGCGTACAGGTTCGCCATCTCCGGCGATCGCGGGTCGCGGGCTTCGAGGAGCGCGACCGCGCGCTCGTACGCCGCCAGCGCGGCGTCGGTCTCGCCCCGGTAGCGCCGGACGCGCCCGATCAGGTACAGCGCTTCGACCGCGCGATCGGCGTCGCCGAGCTTCTCGCGGAGCTCGAGCGCCTGCTCGGCGAAGCGCAGCGCCTCGACGTGGGCGTGGATCGTGAGCGCCCGCTGTGCCGCGCGCCAGGCGTAGTCGGCGGCCTTCTCGGGTACCTCGCCGAGCAGGTAGTGGTGCGCGAGAGCGGGGAAGAAGTCGCGGATCTGCTCGCCGAGCACCTTCTCGAACGCCGCGGCCACCCGTCGGTGCATCTCCGCGCGGCGCCTGACCAAAAGCGTGTTGTAGGCGACCTCCTGCGTCACGGCGTGCTTGAACCGGTAGCGGCCCTCGCGGCGCTCCCCGGGGGCGGCCTCCATCACCAGGTCGGCGGCGATGAGCTGATCGACGGAATCCGCGAGACGGTCGCCGCCGGCCTCTCGCAGGACGGGATCTCCGAAGCGCTGGCCGATCACCGAAGCAAGCTGGATGCACTCGCGCGCAGCGGGGGGAAGCCGATCGATGCGCGCTGCCACGACGGCGTGGAGCGTCGCCGGGACGTCCAGCGCAGCCCTGCGCTCGCGGACACTCCAGTTGCCGTCCTCGTCCCGCGCCACGGCGCCCGATTCGACGAGCGACCGCATCGATTCCTCGATGAAGAACGGGTTGCCGCCGGCGCGTTTCACGATCCGTTCGCGCAGCTCCGCCGGAGCCCACTCGAGGGTCGAGTCGACGATCCGCCCCGCTTCCTCGTCCGAAAGCGGCTCCAGCACCAGCTGCGTGAAGTTGGTGCGCGTCGGCCGCGGTTCGGGAGCGCCGGGGCCCACGCGCTGCGCGAGGAGAAAGAGCAGCGGGACGCGCGACCCGCGCGAGGCCAGGAACCACAGGAGGTCGAGCGACGCGGCGTCCGCATAGTGGAGATCCTCGAGCACAAAGAGAAGGGGCCGCGCGCGTGCCATCGCGGACAGCAGGTCGTGGACGACGATGTACATCGTCCGCTTCCACTCCTCCGAATCGGAGGTCCCGTCGTCGTCGGCGCTCGGCAGATGGAAGAACTGGCGCAGGATCGGTAGCGGCGCCGGCGCGTCGGCGAAGCCGAGCTCGGCGAGGCGTTGCCCCAGACGCTCGTCCGCGTCGGTGGCGCCGGGATCGACCTCCAGCGCGACGAGCAGCGGCTCGACGAACCCCGCATACGACCGCTGGTTGACGCGCGAGAACGTCCAATTCAGCACGCGCGGCGCATCGTCTGCGCGGGCCTCGTCGTCCGTCGCGGAGGCCAGACCGATGAACTCGGCCGCGAGTCGGCTCTTGCCGATGCCCGGCTCCCCCGTGATCATCACGACCTCCGTCCGGCCAAGCCGTGCCGACTGGAACGCGAGGTCGAGACGGGACAGCTCCATCCAACGACCCATGAGGGGCGCGGCGACGTCGAGCGAGGCGCGCTCCTCGGCCCGCTCCCCGGTCAAGGCGTACGCGAGGATCGACCGCTCCTTGCCGCGCATCTCGACCGGCCCCACCTCCCGGAAGCTGAATTCGCGGTTGGTCAGCCGGAAGGTGGCCTGGGTGACGAAGATCTCGCCTGGGGCCGCGGCCGTCTGGAGGCGCGAGGCGATGTTGACCGTGTCGCCCATCACGCCGTACTCGAGGGTGCTCCGCACGTTCCCGGCGACCACCATTCCCGTGTGCACGGCGATGCGGAGACCGAGTTCGATGTCCCGCTCCTTGCGCGCCCGGGCCGCGTGCTCGGAGAACGTCCGCTGCATCGCGAGGGCGGTCCGTAGCGCCCGCTGGGGGTCGTCCTCGTGGGCGATGGGGGCGCCGAAGATGACGAAGATCGCGTCGCCAATGAACTTCTCGATAGTCCCGTCCCAGCGCACCGCCTCCTCGGCCAGGCTCTCGAAGATGCCGGACACGAGCTCCTGGAGGTCCTCGGGGTCGAGCTCCTCGGCGAGCGACGTGAACCCGACGAAGTCGGCGAATAGCACCGTGACGAGGCGGCGCTCCTGGAAGGTCGTCTCCGCGACGGCGGCGGTCTCGGTCACCTGCCGATTGTGTCAGTGCGTCCCCGCGTCCGCGACCGTTCCGGCGCGGGCGCGGTGGTCTGGACGAACGGGCCGCGGACGCAAAAAAGCGCCGCGCGGAAGGCCGTTTGCCTTCCGCGCGGCACCGGTGCGGTCTCGGGGTCTAGCGGCCGCGGGCGAAGCGGAGGGTGCCTACGCCCATGACCAGGGAGAGGAGGCCGAAGAGGATCGGCGCGAGGGGCTGCTGGGGCGCGTTTGTCGAGGAGCTCGGGAGGCTCACGACGCTGGTCTGCGGGGCGGTCTGCTGCGTGGCTGCCTGCACGGCCGAGGGCTGCGTCAGGGCGACGGGCTGCACGGTCTCGGTCGGCGTCGTCTCCTGGCCGAGGACGGCCGTCGGGGTCGTTGCTGTCGCGATCGGCGTGGTCGTCGTGGTCGTCGTTGCGCTGGCGCTTGGGGAGGCGGTCGGGGTGACGATGGCGGTCGCGCTCGGCGAGGCCGTCGCGGTGGCGGTGGGTGTCGCGGTCGCCGTGGCGATCGGGGTCGGCGTGGCGGCGGGTGCGAGGCTCGCGGTCGGCGAGGCGGTCGGCGAGGCGGTCGGTGTGGCGGTGGGCGAGACGGTCGGTGTCGCGGTCGGGGCTGCGGTCGGGGCTGCGGTCTGCGCTGCACCACACGGGCCGTGGCTCAGGTTGAACTGGCCGCCCCACGAGGAGTCGATGACGGCGGTGGCGCCGGTGACGGTGGAGGTGAGGTTCGCCGTCGTGGCGTAGTGGGCGACGCCGCCGGTCACCTTGTCGAGGGCGACGATGGCGGACTGCCCATTGCTCCAGGTGACTGTGATCGTGGCGGGTGCCTGGGCTTCGGTCGTCTGGGTGATCACGAAGTGCCACTCCGTGTCGTCGCAGCCGTGGCTGGTGAGTGCCTTCGCCGTGATGGTGCTGGTCGTGCTCGCGCTCGCGGTGCCGGAGGGGGTGCTCGTGGCGAATGCGGCGGTGCTCGACGTGAGGAGGGCCATGCTCGCGATGACGCCCGTGAGGATGAAGCGCTTTGCTGGCTGGTTCATGAACTTACTTCCCTTTTCTTGCTTGTTTGGATACTCACTAAGCAAGTGGGTGTCCGAAAAGCGGGCGGCCTGTTACAGGCAGGTAACGTCCGGCCCAAGGTTGGTTAACTACCGGGCGAACTTAGGGAAGCTAGATAGATCGACGTACAAGCAGTCGTTGAACGCGGCGGAAGGGAGCCGCGGCAGGCTACGCCTCGGGGCGGGCTCCTCGCGACCAGTCGGCGATGCAGCGCAGCGCCCGGTCGATGTTCTCGAGGGAGTTCGCGTACGAGAGCCGGAGGTATCCCTCGCCCCCCGCCCCGAAGCACGTCCCGGCGAGGGTGGCGACCCCGGCCTCCGCCAGGATCCTGTCGGCGACCCTCGCGGAGTCGCCCAGGCCCAGGCCGGTGATGTTCGGGAAGACGTAGAAGGCGCCGTGCGGCTGGCGGCACGTGATGCCGTCGATGCGGTCGAGTCCGCGCACCGTGACGTCGCGCCGCTCGCGGAACGCGGCGACCATCTTCGCCACTTCCGGCGGCCGATCGATGAGGGCGAGCGCGCCCGCCCGCTGGACGAACGTGGCCGTGCACGAGACCGAGTTCGTCACGAGCTTCGCGATCGGTTCCACGAGGGCGGGCGGGAACACGCCGTATCCGAGCCGCCACCCCGTCATCGCGAATGTCTTGCTGAAGCCGTCGAGAATGATCGTGCGCTCGGCCATCCCATCGAACGCGATCGGCGAGCGGTGCGCTCCCTCGTAGAGGATCTCCGAGTAGATCTCGTCAGAGAGCACCCAGAGGTCGCGGGCTCGCGCGATCTTCGCGATCTCCTCGACCGCCGCAGGGGACAGGACCGAGCCCGTCGGATTGTTCGGGCTGTTGAGGACGATGAGCCTGGTCCGGGCCGTGATCAGGGAGCGCAGCTCCTCGATGTCCGGCACGAAGTCGGCGGCCTCGCGCAGGCGCAGTGGAACGCCGCGCGCCCCGGCGAATTCGATCATCGACGAATAGATCGGGAAGCCCGGATCGGGGTAGATCGCCTCGTCTCCGTCGTCGAGCAGCGCCAGCAGCGTGTAGAACATGATCGGCTTTGCCCCCGGGGTGACGATCACCTGGCCGGGATCGATGGGCACGCCGCGCGTGCTCGACTGATGCGCGGCGATCGCCTCGCGAAGCTCGGGGATGCCGGTGGACGCGGTGTAGTGCGTCTCGCCTCCGCGCAGCGACGCGACGCCCTCTTCCACGACCGAGGGCGGCGTATCGAAATCGGGCTCACCAATCTCGAGGTGGATGATGTCGCGCCCCTGCGCCTCCAGGGCGCGCGCGCGTGCGAGGACCTCGAAGGCGGTCTCGGTCCCGAGACGCGACATGCGCTGTGCGAGCGGTCGCAAGGTCCGGAGTCTACGGTCGGCGCGCGCGCCACCGCTCGAGCGCCACCGATCCGGGCGTCGCGCGCTGGTTCTCGCGAACGGCGGCGTTCACCGCAGGGCGATACTTGCGCCGTGCGCGTTGGGGCCGTCTTTCCGCAACTCGAGATCGGTACGGATCCCGGGCGGATCGCCGAGTACGCGCGCGCCGTGGAGGCGCTGGGCTACACACACCTCGTCGCGTACGACCACGTGCTCGGCGCGGACACGTCCGGCCGGCCCGGCTGGCGCGGTCCGTACACCGTCCGCTCAGCGTTCCACGAGGTCTTCGTGCTGCTTGGGTACCTGGCCGCGTGCACGAGTGGTCTGGAGCTCGCGACGTGCGTGCTCATCCTTCCCCAGCGCCAGACGGCGCTCGTGGCCAAGCAGGCCGCGGCGCTCGATGTGCTGTCGGGCGGCCGGTTCCGCCTTGGCGTCGGGCTCGGCTGGAACGCCGTCGAATACGAGGCTCTGGGCGAGAATTTCCACGACCGTGGGCGGCGGTTCGAGGAGCAGATCGCACTGCTGCGGCGCTTGTGGACGGAGGAATCCGTCGATTTCACCGGCCGCTGGCACAGGGTCGATCGGGCCGGCATCAACCCGATGCCGGTACAGCGGCCCATCCCGCTGTGGATCGGGGCCGATGTGGATGTCGCGATCCGCCGCGCCGCGCGCCTGGCCGACGGCTGGTTCTCCCACCTCACTCCAGACGACCGCGGGCGCGAGGGCCTCGAGCGCTTCCGGGAGTGGGCCACCGAGTGCGGGCGGGATCCCGCCTCCATCGGCGTCGAGGGGCGCGTTCACGCGCATCGCGGCAGGCAGCGCTGGGCAGCCGACGCCCGCGCCTTCGCCGACATGGGAATGACGCACCTCGAGTTCAACACGATGGGCGCGCGATACACGTCGGTGGACGACCACATCGCCGCGCTGCGCGCGTTCCGCGAGATGATCCCCGCCTAGAGGCGCGGCGGCGACGGCCACCAAGTCCCGCGGTCGCGAGCGGCGCACCAGCGGGCGCGTGTGCGGAGTCCGCGCGCCCGCGTGCTCGCCGCGACGCGCCGGCGGGAGCGTGTGCGGAGTCCGCGCGCCCGCGTGCTCGCCGCGACGCGCCGGCGGGAGCGTCGATGCTGCCCCGCGCTTCAGATCGCGATGCCGGGCACGACCCCGTAGCCG
>JBBPYG010000082.1:0-8980 GCA_038200085.1 Candidatus Limnocylindria bacterium
AGTCGCGCGATTCGCGGGCGAAGAAGGTCTTCACCGCCCGGTCCTCGAGCGAGTGGAACGCGATGACGGCGAGACGCCCGCCCGGGCGGAGGATGCGAAGGGCGCCTTCGAGACCCAGCCCCAGGTGGCCCAGCTCATCGTTGACCGCGATGCGGAGGGCCTGGAAGACCTTCGTCGCTGGATCGGTGCCGCGCGGACGCTGCGTCTTAACGCCGGCCACGAAGCGTCCGAACTCATCGGCCGCCGTGAACGGTCGCTGCGCGCGGCGGCGCACGATCGCTCCGGCGAGACGCCGCGCCTCGCGCTCCTCGCCGAACGTGGCGAAGATGCGCGCGAGCTCGCGCTCACTCCCGGTGTTCACGAGGTCGGCCGCCGTCACGGGCAGCCCGGGATCGGCGCGCATGTCGAGCGGCCCGCCGGCCCGGAAGCTGAAGCCGCGACCCTGGTCGGCGAGCTGCATCGACGAGAGTCCGAGGTCGAGCAGCACGCCGTCCACGGGAGCGAATTGCCGCTCGTTCGCCACGTCGTCGCAGCGGCCGAAGTTCGCGCGCACGAGGACAGCGCGGTCGCCGAAGCGCTCGAGGCCGCGCGCGGCGGCGGCGAGGGCCAGCGGATCGACATCGAGGCCGAGGAGGCGTCCGTCGGGCGCGCAGCGGTCGAGGATCGCGCCGGCGTGGCCGCCGGCCCCGACCGTCCCGTCGAGGTAGCGTCCGCCGGGACGGGGCGCGAGGGCGTCGAGGACTTCTTCCAGAAGTACGGGCTCATGCCTAGATCCCGAGGTCCGCGAGGTCGTCGCCGATGCGGCGCTCGACGTCGGCGAGGTGGGATCGCCAGCGTCCGGGCTCCCAGACCTCGAGGTTCCGCGAGACGCCGACGACGACGGCGTCGCCGCCGAGCCCTGCGTAGGCGCGGAGATGCTGCGGGATGACGATGCGGCCCTGCGCGTCGGGATCGGCCTCGTGCGCACGCGCGACGAAGAAGCGCTGGAAGCGCGCGACCGCAGGATCGGTGCGGGGGCGCTGCGCGATCGCGGCGTTGATCGTTCCCCACTCACTGGCGGGGAAGATGGCGAGGCAATCGACGGGCCAGGGGGTCACGACCGCGCCCTCGCGGAACCGCGGCCTGAACTTGACCGGGATGGCGAGCCGTCCCTTGTCGTCGAGGCTGTGCGCGAACTCGCCGGCGAAGAATGTGTCCAGGCGACCTTCCCATCACGGGACTGCGGAGCTGTTCCCCACATGTCCCCACTACACACCACTCGGCCGTCAAGATACCCCACGCCGCGACCATGTCAATACGCAATCCAACGAATGTCCCCAGGGCATCCGAAGGCTCCGCGCCCGAGTAGCCCGCGCGAGGGCGGTCCGGATGGACATGAACCGGGGGCTCCCGCCCTCCGAGTAACCGCCTGGGACGAAGTAGTCGGAGAAGTTCTTCCCGTGCGCTTTGACCGCGCGGATTACCCGGGCAGGACCCGATCCACCAGATCCTCGACTCGACGCGCTGCGCGATCCAGCGCGGACTTCGGGCGGCGCACGCCGTCGTGCGCGCCGAACCACTCGAGAACCGACGCGCCCCACGTGAATCCGCCGCCGAACGCCACGAGAAGCACCTTGTCGCCGCGACGTAGCCGGCCGGCGGCGACCGCTTCGCACAGCGCGATGGGGATCGATGCCGCGGACGTGTTGCCATACCGCTGGATGTTCACGAACACGCGGTCCATCGAGAAGTGCATGCGCTTCGCGACGCCTTCGATGATGCGCAGGTTCGCCTGGTGCGGGATCACCAGCGCGATGTCGTCGGGGCCGAGGCCGGCATCGGCGATCGCCTCTTCGGCGGCGTCGGCCATGGACTTCACGGCGAGCTTGAAGACCTCGCCGCCCGCCATCGTGATGTAGTGCTGCCCCTGGTCGACGGTCTGCTGCGTCGCCGGATGCCGCACGCCCCCCGCGGGGACCATGAGGAGCTCACCCTTGGAGCCGTCGCCGTGCAGCACGGTCGACTCGATGCCGACCGACGCGTTCGACGCCTCGACCACGACCGCACCGGCGCCATCGCCGAAGAGGACGCAGGTCCCGCGGTCGTTCCAGTTGAGGAGCCGCGACAGCGTCTCCGCCCCGATGACGAGCGCGTTCTGGTGGACCCCCGACACGATGAGCCCGCGCGCGACCGCGAGCGCGGAGAGGAAACCCGTGCACGCCGCCTCCACGTCGAAGGCGCCCGCTTTCTCGGCACCGAGCGCCGATTGGACGATGCAGGCGGTGGCCGGGAAGAGATAGTCGGGGGAACACGTGGCGACGACGACGAGATCGAGGTCCGCGGGGCGGAGCCTCGCGCGCTCGAGCGCCTGGCGCCCCGCCCGGACGGACATGGTGGAGGTCGTCTCGCCCTCGCCCGCGATCCGCCGCTCCTTGATGCCGGTGCGGTCGGTGATCCACTGGTCCGAGGTGGCGACGAGCCTCTCGAGGTCGGCGTTGGTCATCACGCGGGGCGGGGCGTAGAAGCCCCAGCCGGTGATGACCGCGTTCTGCTTCGCCACGGCTCAGGGCACTCGCAGCGCCCGGAGCGGGAGGTCATCCCCCCGCTTCGGCCTCACGAGACGCGGCTGTCGCGGCCGGTCTCGCCGACCCGATCCCGGCGCGCGAAGAGCTCATTCGCGTCGCCGTCGTATCCGCGCAGGAATTCGTGCGCGTCGAGGACCTCGTCGAGCGTGAGGGTCGGCTTCCGCCTGGGGCGCACCGGCCGCTCCTCCTTCACCTTGGTCACGGCCGCCTGCTTCTCGTCAACGACCACGAGGAGCTTGAAGGAGGTCTTGCACTTCGTGCAGGTGACGCGGACGATCCAGGCGGCGTCGAGGCGGCCGAGCACCTTGATGGTGGAGCTCGCGTGGTTCTGTCCGCAAACGCTGCAGTCGTAGCCTCGCGCCTGCGCGCGCAGGAAGCGGAGGATGTTCACCGGAGGCCGAGCATACCGTCCTCGCCGCCCAGCCGCCATGCCATGAACGACCACAGATCGGCCAGGTCCTCGCGAAGAAGATCGAGCGGTTTCCCCACCCCGTGGCCGGCATCGCGGTCGACCCTCAGGAGGACCGGCGGATCGTCCTGGAACGACTGGAGCTGCGCCGCCATCTTCTTCGCGTGCATCGGATCGACACGGCTGTCTCCCTCCGCCGTGGTGAGGAGGAGCGCCGGATAGCGCCTCGCCGGGTCGACGTTGTGATACGGCGAGTACGCGCGCAGCCAGGCGAACGCGGCGGGGTCCTCCGACGAGCCGTATTCAGGGATCCAGAACCTCGCGATGCGGAAGTTCTGGTAGCGCAGCATGTCGAGGAGCGGGACGCGGCACACCACCGCCGCGAAGAGGTCGGGTCGCTGGGCAAGCGCCGCGCCGACGAGCAGGCCGCCGTTCGAGCCGCCCTCGATCCCGAGGCGGGAGGGCGAGGTCCAGCCGCCCGCGACCAGCGCCTCGGCCGCGCCGATGAAGTCGTCGAAGACGCGCTGCTTGTTCCCGAGCATCCCGGCGCGATGCCAGGCGTCTCCACGCTCGCTGCCGCCGCGTAAGTTCGCGAGCGCGTAGAGCCCGCCCTGCTCCACCCACCACGCGACCCCGGCGTTGTACGCCGGCGTCCGCGCGACGCTGAAGCCGCCGTACCCGCTCAGCACGGTCGGGAGATCGCGCGTCGGCGCCTCCGAGCGGCGGACGACGAACATCGTCACCGGCGTGCCGTCGCGCGAGGCGTACGTGACCTGATGGACCTCCGGCGCGGCGGACGGTCCGCCACCCGGCGCATCGAGCCGCGCCACCTCGCGCGCTCTGCCGTCGCGCACGTCGGCGAGGACGGCGGCGCCGGGCAGGATGAATGACGTGTACATGTACCCGACCGCGTCCCCCTCCGCATCGGCGTGCGGACCCTCGACGGTCCCGGGCCCGTCGATGGGAAGCTCGCGCTCGAAGCCACCGGTCATCGTCCAGACGGCCAGACGCGAGGCGGCGCTGCGCAGCGTATGCACCACGATGCGATCCCTCGTGAGCGCGAACGACTCGATCGGGTCGTCGCTCTCGGCGATGACCGTCTTCCACCGCTCGGGGGACGGGTCGCGTGGGTCGACGGCGACGATCCGGAAATTCGGTGCATCGAGGTTGGTGCGGAGCCACACGCGGTCGCCGCGCACGAAGCCATCGCTGACGGCGTCGACGCCCTCGTGGATCGTGATCGCGTCGCCCGCGATCGACGCATCCAGCAGGTACGCGTCGTTCCTCGTCCACCCATGCGCCGCGGTGACGAGCACCCAGGGTCCGTCGGGCGACCCATGCACCTGGAGGATGTCCTCCTTCGCGCGTCCCTCGCCGAACACCAGCGGATCCCGCGCGGGATCGTCGCCGACGGCGTGGTAGCGCACCCTGCGGTGGTAATGCTCGTCGCCCGGAGGAACGGTGCCGGGGCGCGGGTGGACGGTGTAGAAGAAGCCGCGCGCCGTCCACGCGACCGACGCGCGCTGCGTGTAGGGGATCCGGTCGGACAGATCGGTGCCGAGAGCGACGTCGCGCACGTGGAGCGTCGAGAGTTCGTCGCCGCCGTGTGAGAGGCCGTACGCGACGAGCCGCCCGTCGAGCGATGGATACCACCAGTCGAGCGCGATGAGTCCGTCCGGGTCCATCGAGCCCGGGTCGATCAGGACGCGGTCGGCGGCGTCGACGCCCTCGCGCACGTACAGGATCCCCTGGCGATCCGTGCCGCGGCGGCGGACGTGGAAGATGCGGCCAGCTGCGATGCGGGGCGCGCCGACGACGCCCGCCGACAGCAGCGCGCCGAGCCGATCGCGGATCGCGGCGCGAGCGGGGATCGCGTCGAGCACCGCGCGCGTACGCTCGTTCTGCGCCGCGCTCCATCGCGCGCCCTCCGGACTGTCCGGATCCTCGAGCCAGCGGAAGGGATCGATGACGCGCTCTCCGTGATACGTATCGACGGCTTCGGCGCGAGCGGTCGGAGGCGTAGGCGGGATCTTCAGGCGCGCGATGGTATGCGGACGGCTAACCGCTGCGCTTCAGCCGGCCCGTGCGCTTGGCGTAGCGCTCGGCCGCAACGAAGAGGCGCAGCCCGAGCGGGATGGAGAGCCCGCCGATCAGCAGAGCGGGCCAGATGTTCGCCCACACGGCGGCGAGGTCGGCGCCGTCGAGGAGCGCGTCCCTCATGCCGGCGATGACGTACGTCGCCGGCGAGATCACCGCGAGCGGCTGGAGCACGGCCGGAAGCACGGTCGTCGGGTAGTACACGCCCGACACGAGGAGCACGACGGCCTGGACGATGTACGCCATCTGCAGACCCTTCTCCGTCCAGAGCATCGGAAAGACCGCGGAGGCGATCCCGAGGCCCGAGAAGGCGAGTGCGCCGACGGCGAGGAGCACGATCCCGGAGACGGCGTTCGCGTGACCGAGATCCACCGGCACGAAGAGCGCGACGGCGAAGAGCGTGACGACGCTCATGACCAGCGCGCGCACCAGCGTCCCGGCCGCCATGCCGAGCAGATGCGTGAGCCGCGGCACGGGCGCCATGAACGTGTACTCGATCGTCCCCTCCCACCGCTCCCAGGCGATGGTCTCCGCGATGTTCTCGAAGACGAGGCCGAGGAACCGCCACGCGATCGTTCCGACGAGGAGATAGAGGACGAACCGTGAGACGGTCGCCGGCGCGATCTGGCCGCCCGAGATCTCCGGAGCCGCGAGACCGATGAAGGCGACCGACAGCGAGGTGACGATGCCGTACACGATGTACACCAGCTCCCAGAGCCAGTACCGCTTCATGAGGGCGACTTCCCGCTCGACGAATGCGTAGGCGAGGCCGGCCTGGGCCGGAAGCCGCGCGGTCACGGCCCGACCTCACCCGCGGCCGGAAGGACGCCGGAGAACGCGGCCGGGGCGGGCGCCGGCAGCCTCCGGACGGCGCGCATCGGCGACGCCCACCAGATGGCGACACCGAGCGCCATGCCCGCGACCGCGACGGCGAACGCCCCGCGGATCCCTATCGCCTCGGCAACGGCCGCGCCGGCGAAGGCGCCGGCGGGGGCGACTGCCTCGAACAGGACCTCGCGGGTCGCCGCGACCCGCCCCAGCAGCGCGTCGGGCGTGACCGCCTGGCGCAGCGCGACCAGATTGACGATCCCGGAGGTCGCCAGCCCATCGCCCAACAGCTGCGGCACGAACAGAAACAGCGCCGCAATGAGCGGCGGGCCGGCGGCCAGCGGCGTGAGCACCCCGAGCGCAACACTCGCGGTCCACGGGATGAGGATCGCGCGGCCCGTCCCTAGGCGCATACCCAACCGTGGCGCGAGCGCGGCGCCCACGAGCGAGCCGACGCCGCCGACGGACACGACGGCGCCGAGAAGGATCGGGGGCAGACGCAGCTCTGTCAGCGCGTAGATCGTGTACAGAACGTAGAAGCCTCCGAAGAAGCGGTTAACGACGCCGCCCGCGGTCATCGCCCGGACGGTGCGCTCCCGCCACACGAAGCGGAGGCCCTCGCCGATCTCGCTCGCGATGCTGCCGCGGTCGGCGCTGGCCACGACGCGCGGCTCGGGCGTCCTGATGAGCGCGAGCGAGACGGCGGAGACGACGAACGAGCACGCGTCGATGAGCAGCGCGAGCGGGGCCGTGACCACCTGCACCAGTCCGCCTCCAAGTCCCGGACCGCCGATCTCCGCGACCGCGCTCGCCATCTCGAGCTTGCTGTTCCCCTCGACGAGCCGCCCGCGTCCGACCAGCGACGGCAGGTAGGAGCGGTACGCCGCATCGAACGCGGCACCGAGCGCGGCCTCCACGAACACCACCGCATACAGGTGCTCCATCCGCAGGACGCCGGCGAACGCCGCCCCCGGCACCGACGCGAGCGCGACCGCGCGCACGGCGTCGGCGCCGATCATGATCGGGCGCCGCTGGAGGCGGTCGGTCCAGGCGCCGGCCGCCAGGCCGAACAGCAGCACGGCCGCCGACGCGCTAGTGAGCAGCAGCGCCATCTGGATGGGCGTCGCGCCCAGCAGCAGCACGGCGGCGATCGGCAGCGCCGTGCGCGTCACCACCGTGCCGAGCTCGGACACGGCCTGGCCGGCCCACAGCTTCATGAATTCGCGGTCCCGCCAGAGCTCTGCCGTCACGGCGCGGGCTCGGACTCACCGGCCTCGCGGGCGGAGTGGCCGGTCAGCGCCATGAAGACGTCCTCGAGGCTCGCGCCTCCGAAACGCGCCGACAACTCGGCCACCGTGCCTTCAGCGACGAGGCGTCCCGCGTGAAGCACGCCCAGACGGTCGGAGAGACGGTGGGCCTCGTCGAGGTCGTGCGTCGTCAGGAGGATCGTGGCGTCGTGCTCGTCCCGCAGGTCGCGGATGAACGTCTGCACCTCGCGCTTGCTGCGGATGTCGAGGCCCGTGGTCGGCTCGTCCAGCAAGAGGAGCATCGGCGCGGTCAGGAACGCGCGCGCGATGGCCACCTTCTGCTGCATGCCGCGCGACAATCTCTCGAGCGGCTCCTCGAGGCGATCGTCCGCGATCCCGAGGCGGGCGAGGATGACCCGCGCGCGCGGGCGCGAGTCCCCCGCGGCCACTCCATAGAGCCGGCCCGCGTAGACGAGGTTCTCCATCGCTGACAGCTTCTTGAAGAACGAGGCTTCGACCGAGACGCGGTTGATCAGACGCTTGACCGCGAGCTCCTCGCGGCGCACGTCGTGGCCGAAGACCCGCACCTCGCCGGCGTCGGCCTCGAGCAGGGTCGAGAACACGCGTATCAGGGTCGACTTGCCCGAGCCGTTCGCGCCGAGCAGCCCGTAGATCTCGCCGCGGCGGACCGTCAGCGAGACGTCGTCGACCGCCGGCGCCGCCCGTTGCGCACGTCTGGGCGACGGGAACGACTTCGATACGCCGACCGCCTCGAGCGCGAAGGGCACGGGTCCTGTGGTCGGCGGTCGCGGGGCGAGTTCGATGCCGAGGGCCAAGGCGATTCTCCTTTTCTGTGGATCTGCGCGGCCCTCGGTCTTCACGTGCGATCGGGCACGAAAAAGACCGTGGGCCTGCTGCCCACGGTCCGTCGCGCTCGGTCGACCCTCGCGGGTCAGCGCATCGGCGGTGTGGGCAGGGTCCTCCGAGGACGTGCCTCGGCGGGCGCCGTGCGGAGGATCGGGATCATCGTCACTCTCTGCGCCACTTCCTTTTCGTTCACTCCGGCGCAATCTAGCGCGGGCTGCACGTCGCGGTCAACCGGCGGGCTCCACGGCGTTCGAGCTGGACGCGAATTGATAGCCGACGCCGCGCACGGTCAGGATGAAGCGGGGCCGCTGCGGATCGGGCTCGACCTTGCCGCGGATGCGACCGACGTACACCTTCAGGTAGTGCACTTCGTCGCGGTACTCATTGCCCCAGACCCTCGCGAGCAGAGTGTGGTGCGTCATCACGCTGCCCGCATTCGTGACGAGCTGATACAGGAGGTTGTATTCGGTCGGGGTCAGCGCCACGTCTCGATCATCCACCGTGACGCGGCGGCGGGCGTAGTCGATCCGGAAGCCCGCGAGGGTGAAGGGCGGCGACCGCCTCCCTGACATGCCGGTCCGGTAGCGCCGCATCACGGCGTCGAGCCGGGCGAGAAGCTCGTTATGGCTGAAGGGCTTCGTGATGTAGTCGTCGGCACCCAGCTCGAGGCCCCGCACCTTGTCGCTCTCCAGGCCCTTCGCGGTCAGCACGATGACCGGCACGTCGTTGCCGCCGTCGCGCAGCTCCTTGAGGACCGCGAACCCGTCCCGCTCGGGCATCGAAACGTCGAGCAGCACCGCGTCGGGATGTTCGGTCGAGATCGCACCCAGCGCGCGCGCCCCGCTGGTGCACTGCAGGACGATGTAATTCGGGCGGACCGCCGTGATCCCGATGCCGACCAGGGCGGCGACGTCGGGTTCGTCGTCGATGACGAGGACCTTCATGCCGCCGGCCGCCGCAGGGAGGTC
>JBBPYG010000083.1:0-3579 GCA_038200085.1 Candidatus Limnocylindria bacterium
CGCTGTTCACCGGCGAGATCGACGCGGTCGCGGAAACGACGCTGCGCGATGTGCTCGGATCGAAGGCGACGTTCGCCCCACCCGCATCGCGGCTCCGCCGAGCCGGCTTTCTCGCGGAGCTTGGTTGGCGACAGTTGGAGGCGGGCGGCGCGACGGCTCCCGCCCACGTGGAGCCGCTGTACGTCCGGGCTCCCGCGATCCGGATCTCGTGACGGCGGTCGATTTCGGCTGTGCGGTGCCCCCTGGCGACGCCGAGCGGCTCCGCTGGCGTCCGGGCCGCCACGGACACAGCCCGACCGAGGCAACGCGCCCGGCGCGCCGCCAGCCGGAGGAAGCTCGCGCGCCGGTCGGCGGAACGCCAGCCGAGGGAAGCCCATGGTGATCCTCGCTCCGATCGTCATAACCGACATGACGCTCGACGACATCACCGCGGTGCAGGAGGTCGAACGCAATTCGTTCCCCGTGCCGTGGCCGGCGAACGCGTTCCGGCAGGAGCTGACGCAGAACAAGAACGCGCGCTACGTGGTCGCGCGCGCCGAGGGGATGGTCGTCGGATACGCCGGGCTCTGGCTTATGGTCGACGAGGCGCACATCACGACCTTCGCGGTCCTGCCCGACTTCCGCCGCCGGCGCATCGGCGAGCGGATGCTCCAGCGGCTGTTCGAGATCGCGGCTGAGCTCGGCGCCGCGTGGCTCACACTCGAGGTGCGCGCGTCGAACCTCGGCGCACAGCGGCTCTACGAGAAGTACGGGTTCCGGCGCGCCGGGGTGCGGCGGCGCTACTACTCCGACAACAGCGAGGATGCGCTGATCATGTGGACCGAGCGCATTCGCGACCGCGCGGTGCGCGAGCGCCTCCGCGGCCTCCGCGAGGAGCTCGAGAAGGGCGAATCCTGAGACCCGCTTGGCGCCCGCTCGGCTCGCGGCTGGCGTCGACGCCCGCCGCATGACCGCGATCCTCAGCATCGAGACGAGCTGCGATGAGACCGGCGTCGCGGTGATCGAGGACGGCAGGCGCATCCGCGCGAATCTCGTCGCGTCCCAGGCGGCCCACGCGGCGACGGGCGGGATCGTCCCGGAGGTCGCCGCGCGCGAGCACCTGCGGGTCCTCGATCCCCTGGTCGAGCAGGTGCTCGGCGAGGCGGCGCTGACCCTCGCCGAGGTCGACGCGGTCGCTGCGACCGTCGGGCCCGGGCTCATCGGATGCCTGCTCGTCGGCGCGAATTACGGCCGCGGGCTGGCGCTGGCCGCGGGTCTTCCCTTCATCGGCGTCAACCACCTCGAGGGCCACGTGTACGCGAACTGGCTCTACGAGTCGGACCCCGTCCCACCCGAGCCCGAGATACCCGCGGTGGTGCTGGTCGTCAGCGGCGCGCACAGCGACCTGGTGCTGATGGAGGACCATCGCCGATTCCGGCTCCTCGGCCGCACGATCGACGACGCCGCCGGCGAGGCCTTCGACAAGGTGGCGCGTCTGCTCGGGCTCGGATTCCCCGGCGGCCCCGAGATCGAGCGCGTCGCCCGATCCGGCGACCCGAAGGCATACCCGCTGCCCCGCGCCGCCGTACCCGAGCGATACGACTTCTCCTTCTCGGGCCTCAAGACCGCGGTCCTCCGCCTCGTGCGTGCGCTCGAGCAGCAAGGGGAGGTGCCGATCGCTGACGTCGCCGCGTCGTTCCAGCGCGCGATCACCGAAGCGCTCGCGGAGAAGACCGCGCGCGCCGCGGCCGAGCACGGGGTGCGATCGGTCATGCTCGGCGGCGGGGTCGCGGCGAACGGGCCGCTCCGGGACGAGATCGCGCGGCGCATCGCGCAGCCGCTCCGCGTGCCGCCCCCGCGACTCTGCACGGACAATGGCGCGATGATCGGAGCGGCCGCGTTCAGGTCACTGGGCGACGCGCCAGGCACGCGGCTCGACGCCGTCCGCTCGGACCTTCCGCTCGCATGACGACGCGCGCGCTCGTCGCGCTGCTCGACGAGGCGGCCGCGGTCGCCGCGACCGCGGACGGCGGGATCGATGTGGCCGCTCTGTGCCTGCGCATCCTCGCCGCGGCGTCGGGCAGCCCGGAGGTCAGCGATGCGCTCCGCGACGTCCCCTCGGGTCGCGCGCTGCTGCGCTTCACCGACAGCGACGCCGCGATCGAGTTCACGGCCGGCGACGGCGTCCTCGCGGCGCATCCCGCGGACAAGCGCGGCAAGGGGCCGAAGGTCGATGCGAGCAGCGCCACGTGGCTCGGGCTGTTCGGCGGGACGCTGCGGCCGTGGCTCGCCTTCACGCGGGGAGCGGTGGTGTGCCGGGCAGGCCTGACGGAGCTGCGCTGGATGCAGACCGTCGCCGAGCGCCTGCAGCGGGCGTATGCCGAGGCGCGCCGGGAGTGACATTCTTGCGGCGATGAGCGACGCAGTGCGTGACCCGAGGCGGCCCGCGCTCAGCGAGCCGTCGGCCCCGGACGAGCGCGTCAAGGTCCATCGCGCGGAGACGAAGACCAAGACCGCGCTCGAAGCGAAGCGCCAGGGCCCCACGCTCGAAGACGTGCGGAACGACGAGCGCGTCAAGGTGTGGATCCGCGCCGCCAACCAGCAGACCGGCGCGATCGGCTACACCGAGCACGGCGAACGGCACGCGAACACGTGCGCGGACGGCGCGCGCTTCCTGCTGCGCTCGCTCGGGCACGAGGCCCGAAGGTGCGAGCTCGGGGCGGTCGCCGCCTACCTGCACGACGTCGGCAACGTGGTCACGCGTGAGAAGCACGGCCAGACCGGGGCCCTGCTGGCGAAGGACATCCTCCTCGACCTGCATTTCAGCTACGAGGAGGTCGCCACGGTCATGGGCGCCATCGCGAACCACGAGGAGTCCGAGGGCGGGCTTCCGGTCAGCGCGATCTCCGCGGCCGTCATCATCGCGGACAAGAGCGACGTGCACCGCAGCCGCGTGCGCAACCCGAAGAGCACGACGTTCGACATCCACGACCGCGTGAACTACGCGGCGACCTCGTCGGAGATCAAGGTGAGCCGCAAGGAAAAGCTAATCACGCTCGAGCTGACGGTCGACACCGAGGTCGCTCCGCTCATGGAGTATTTCGAGATCTTCCTCTCGCGCATGATGCTGTCGCGCCGCGCGGCAGAGTTCCTCCGCTGCAGCTTCGCGCTCGTCATCAATAAAACGCGCCTCCTGTGACGCGCGCCAGCACAGGCGCGGCCGCGCGCGGCGCGAGTGGTCGTTGCGCGTCACCTTCCTGACCAACCTCCTTTGCACATCGCCTTCCTGACCGACGTCGCGCTGCCGTACGTGTCCGGCGTGACCGTCGCGGTGCGCGCCCAGGCCGATGCGCTGATCGCGGCGGGCACCACGGTCACGGTCGTCGGACCGCGCGGCGACGTCGATCTGCCGCAGCCCGACGTGCAGGTGCCGGGGGCGCCGCGCGGGTACCGCGTGGCGTTGTTCAGCCCGCGCCTCCCCGCGAGCCTGCGCGCCCGCGGTGTCGAGCTCGTGCACGCCCACTCCGTCTTCGGGGCCTCATGGGCGGCGCTGTCGGCGGCGCGCGCGCTGCGCGTGCCGCTCGTCGTGACGATGCACAC
>JBBPYG010000084.1:0-8046 GCA_038200085.1 Candidatus Limnocylindria bacterium
CGCTTCAGCCAGCTCGTGACGACGACAACGACGAGGATGTCGAGGCTGACCGTGCCGAGGCCGATCGCCAGCGCCCCGTAGCCGACGCGGAACGGCACGACGACGTCCGCCGGGCCGATCCTCGCCGTCGCGTCGAAGAGCAGCGTGACGACGTGCGCCGCCCCGAGGGGCAGCCACAGCGGCGTCGTGAAGTCGTGGAGCGCGCGGAGCGCGCGGTTGCGCGCGAGGAAATCCAGCACCGACGTCCGCAGCGCCACCCCGCTGAGGACGGAGAGCGACAACGCCGCGAACGACGTCAGGCCGAGCGCGCGGGCGAGCACCCAGAAGAGGAGGTCGTCCATGGCTCACATGATGAGGGGGCTCGCCCCCTCAGTCCCCCGGCGAGGCTCTGGTCGCCCTCAGACTGCCGGTCACCTACTCACGCGGTCGGTGCGCCCCGGAAGGCTGGCACGGACAACAGTCCCCGGCAACGAGGCCGGTCATGGAGCGGGCACGAGGCGTCCTCGTCGATCACTACGCCGCTCGTGCCTCGGGCCGAGGAGCGAATAGCATCTTCCGCATGACCATCGCCCAGCGGCCGCTCATCGGCCGGCGCGAGCTGCTGCGGATCTTCGCGGAAGACCGCCTGGTGTGCGTGGTCCGGACCGGGACCGCCGACCTCGCGCTGCGCGCGGCACGCGCTGCCGCGGGCGGAGGCGTGCGCATGGTCGAGATCACGCTCACAGTCCCCGATGCGTACGCCGCGATCGAGACGCTGGCGATGGACGAGGACTTCGCGTCGCGGGGCGCGATCGTCGGCGCGGGAACCGTCCTCTCTGGTAGCCAGGCCGAGGACGCGCTCTCGGCGGGGGCGCGCTTCCTCGTCGGACCGACGCTGGTGCCGGAGATGATCGTTGCGGCCCACGCCCGCGACGCTCTCGCGATGCCAGGCACGCTGACGCCGACGGAGATGCTTGCGGCGGCGAACCTCGGCGCCGACTTCATCAAGATCTATCCGATCGGTCCCATCGGCGGTGCCGATTACGTGCGCAACGTCCGCCGGGCGCTGCCGCATCTGCCGCTCGTCGCGACGGGCAACATCGCGTACGACGACATCCCCGGCTACCTCGCGGCAGGCGTGGTGGGATTCGGGATCGGCGAGCCGCTCGTCCCCGCGGAGCTGCTCGAGAGCGGCGACCACGACGCGGTCCTCCGCAACGTCCGGCGCTTCCTCGGCGCTACCCGCGCGGGGTAACGACGGCGAGGACCTTCGTCCTGGCGCTCGTGGCCGCGCTCGGCGTCGCGGGCTGCAGCAGCAGCGCCGCTCCCCCGCCGCCGCAAGGGAACGCCGTGGGCCGCGCGGCGACGTACCTCCTCGTGAATCCGTCGGGGCTTCTCGCGCTCGATGCCGACGCGCGCGTGCTCGGCCGGATCGCGGACCTTCCGGCCCAGAGCGCGCCGCAGGGCCCGACGCTCAGGGCCGACCGCTCGGCCCTCGGCTTCTCGTTGACGCAGCAGCCGAGCAAGACGAAGGGCTTCGGCTCGGACCTGTTCCTCGTGAACATCGACGGCACAGGTCTGCGCCAGGTGCTGGAGCACGACGGCGACAACGTCTTCTACGACAGCCCTCGCTTCGACCCGACGGGGAACCTTCTGTACTTCCACCGCCGCGCCGCCGTGATCACGGGCGGCCAGTACAAGGGCAACGACGACACGATCGAGCGCCTCGATCTGCGCACGGGGGAACGCACCGTCGTGATCAGGGACGCCGCGGACCTCGACCTATCGCCGGACGGCCGGACCCTCGTGTACGTCCACATCGTCAACAGCCAGGGCGACGGGCTCTGGCGCGCCGGTGTCGACGGCACGAGCGCGCGGCCGTTGCTCCAGGGCAAGGACACCTTCTATTACCTCCAGACACCGCGGTTCTCGCCGAAGGGCGACAGCATCGCGTTCTGCGCGGCGGGCCACAACGCGGCAGCCGCGACCGGTCGGTACGCCGTCCGCTACAGGGAAGGGCCCACGCCGAAAGGCGCGCACCTCGGGATCCCGTCGGAGATCTTCGTCGCCCCGGTCGACGGGAGCGCCTTGCGCTCTGTCGGGCAGACGGGCGACGACATCGTGCCGGCGTGGTCGCCCGACGGCGCCCAGATCGCGTACGTGGGCACGGGCGGCTTCTTCGTGCTTTCGCTCGCGGACGGCACGATCAAGACGTCGGCGACGGGCCAGGACTTCTTCTTCGGCGACCTGCTGTGGATGCGCCGCTGACGGCGCGCGCGACGGTCCGCGGGTCAGGTGGCGGCGGGAAGCGGGTAGCCCGCCAGGGCGGGCTCCCCGCGAAGCTTCGCGAAGCCGGGCTTGATCCTGTCGTAAATGACCGCGACGCGCTCCTCGTACGGGAGGAAGGCGCTCTTCATGGCGTTGATCGAGAGTCGTTCGACGTCGGCGAGAGTAAGCGGGACGACACGCGAGAGGCGGTGGAACTCCTCCGACAGGGTGACCCCGGACATGAGGCGGTTGTCGGTGTTCACGGTCACGCGGAACTTCTGCGCGATGAAGTGCCGGATCGGATGCTCGTCGAGGCTCGGTACCGCGCCCGTGTCGACGTTGCTCGATGGGCACACCTCGAGCGGGATGCGCTTGTCGCGGATGTACGCCGCGAGCTGGCCGAGCTTGACGACCTCGCCTCCGGCGATCGCCATGTCCTCGACCAGCCGCACGCCGTGGCCGATCCGGTGCGCGCCGCAATACTGGAGCGCCTGCCAGATCGACGCGGGGCCGAACGCCTCGCCGGCGTGGATCGTGATCGAAAAGTTCTCCCGCCGGCAGAACTGGAACGCCTCGAGGTGCGCCTTCGGCGGGTGCCCGGCCTCCTCGCCGGCGATGTCGAAGCCGACGACCCCGCGGTCCCGGTACGCCACCGCGAGCTCCGCCATCTCGAGCGAATCCGTGCGGTCGCGCATGGCGCACACGATCTGCCGCAACGTGATGCGATGGTCGCGTTCGGCGCGCGCGAAGCCGCGCGACACCGCATCGACCACCTGCTCGAGGTTGAGACCGCCGGTGGTCGAGAAGACCGGCGCGTAGCGCACCTCGGCGTAAACGACGCCATCGAGCGCGAGGTCCTCGCCCGTCTCGTAGGCGATCCGCTCGAGCGCCTCGGGGGTCTGCATGACGGCGGTGGTGTGCGCGAAGCCTCGCAGGTACAGCCGCAGCGACCCGGTTGCCGCGCTGGCGTGGAACCAGCGCCCGAGCTCGCCCGCGTCGTTCGTCGGCAGGCCCGGGTAACCGGCGTCGCGCGCGATCTCGACCACGGTCGCGGCACGGAGGCCGCCGTCGAGGTGGTCGTGGAGCAGCACCTTCGGCGCGGCGCGGAGCGTCGCGGCCGAGAGCGCGATCACTCCCCCTGGAACTTCTGCGCGTTCCCCATGTGCGGCCAGGCGCGCTCCTGCGCGATGGCGAGCAGCTGCTTCGCATGGTTGCGGTCGTGGTGCACCCACTCGTGCGCGATGTCGCCGACGGTGAGCTCGCCGACCTTCGAATGCACGCCCGAGCGCGCGAGCTCCGCGGTCCCGAGCGACCGCACGAGCTTCACGCTCTCGAGCCGCAGCGCGGCTAGCTCGGACCAGAGGCTCTCCGTGTCGCGCTCGCAGTCCGCCCGTGAGCGCGCGACCTCGAGCTGGTCCCAGGCGACCGAGTTCGGGTGGTCCTGCTCGATGAACGTGCGGATGCGGCCCGCGAATCCCCGCTTCTCCGCCTCGATGAGGTGGCCCACGATCTCGCGGGCGCACCACTCGCCCGGAGCCGGATGCCATCCGGCATCGGGTCCGAGGGCCTGCAATTCCGCCTGGACGAGGGCGCTCGAGGACACGAGGAGATCCGCCAGGTGCTCAGGAGAGATAGGCGCGGTGTGATCGTCGGTCATGCGCGCACCGCCTTTCGTGGATCTTCTCCGGGAACGATCCGCCAGGCCGCGGCGGACGGTCCGCCATCGGAGAGTCCCAAGATATCGTCCGGGCGCACGGGGACGCGCGACAGCGCGCGGCCGGTCGCCGACCGGATCGCGGCCACGATCGCCGGGGTGCTCGAGATCGCGGGCGGCTCGCCGACCCCCTTCGCGCCATAGGGCGCGTCTGGATGCGGGTGCTCGACCAAGTCGGCGAGCACGGGCGGCATGTCGAGGATCGTCGGGAGCAGGTAGTCCGTGAATGAAGCGTTGTGGACGAGCCCGTCGCGGACGACCAGCTCCTCCATCACCGCGAGGCCCAGGCCCTGCGCGATGCCCCCTTCGATCTGACCGATCACGGCGAGCGGGTTGATCGCCTTGCCGACGTCCTGCGCCGTTGCGACCTGCACCACCTTCACGAGGCCCGTGCCGGTGTCGACGTCGACCACGGCCCGGTGGGCGGCGAGCAGGAAAGCAACGTGGCCATGGTCCTGCATATAGGTCGTTCGCTCCTCGGTCGGGCGGTGACGGTGGGTCACCGTTCGATCGATGGGCGCCTCCAGCAGGTCCTGAATATCGATGGTCCCGAGCGTGCCGCCATGCCCCGCGGCGCGGGCCTCCAGTTCGGCCCTGGCCTCGCGGCACGCCGCCTGGACCGCGCCGCCGGTCATCCACGTCTGACGCGACGCCGAGCTCGATCCGGCAGAGCCGATCGACGTGTCCGCGCGGTCGAGCTCGACCCGCTCGATGCCGACCTCCGTCCGCGCGATCTGCTGACATATGGTGACGAGCCCCTGGCCGACCTCTGCGGCGGCGGTATGCACCCGCACCACTGGCCCGTCCTCGTCGCGCAGCACGCGGACGCGCGCCGTCGCGAAGTCGTCGAAGCCCTGCGAGTAGCAGACGTTCTTGAAGCCGACCGCGTAGCCAACGCCGCGCACGACGTCCTCCCCATGTGTGAGGTTGCCCGCTCCACCGGGCAGCTCGAGCGGGTCCGACGAACGCTCCGCGGGCAGTGGCGCGGCGGCGATGCGCGCGACGAGCTCCGCGACCGGCGCTGAGCCGATCAGCGGCTGGTCGGTGATGACGCGGTCGCCTTCGACGAGTCCGTTGCGCGCGCGGATCGCGACAGGGTCGATCCCGCACGCGGCCGCGAGCCTGTCCATCTGCGCCTCATACGCGAAGCAGCTCTGCACCGCGCCGAAGCCGCGCATCGCTCCGGTCGGCGGGTTGTTCGTGTACGCGCCGACGCAGCGCACGAGCGCGTTCTCCACGCGATAGGGGCCCGCGGCGAAGCAACCCGCGTTAGCGACGACGGCTGGGCTCGACGAGGCGTACGCGCCGCCGTCGAGGACGATCGTCGCGCGAACGTACACCAGGGTCCCGTCGGGCCGCGCGCCGTGCTCGTAGAAGAGGCGCGCCGGATGCCGGTGCACGTGCCCGTAGAACGACTCCTCGCGGCCGTAGGTCATACGCACCGCGCGGCCCGTGCGCAGCGCGAGAAGACAGGCGTGGATCTGGAGCGTCACGTCCTCGCGCGCACCGAACGCGCCGCCCACCCCCGCGAGGACGAGCCGCACCTTCTCCATCGGCAGGCCGATACACGGCGCGATCTGCCCAAGGTCCTCGTGCAGCCACTGCGTCGCGACGTGGAGCGTCACGCCGCCATCGTCGTCGGGGACGGCGAGGCCGGCCTCAGGACCCAGGGCGGCCTGGTCCTGCATCCCGACCTCGTACTCGCCGGTGACGACGACCGGAGCGACCGCGCGCGCGTCGCCGTGGAGGACCTGCACCTCGTCGATCACGTTCTCGCCGTCGTGCACCAGCACCGCCTCCGGCGCGAGCGCGGCGATCGGGTCGGTGACCGCGGGCAGCGGCTCGTACTCGACGCGGATGGCGCGCAGCGCCTCGCGTGCGCGATCGATGTCGTCCGCCGCGACGATCGCGATCGCCTCACCTGCGAAGCGGACGCGGTCAGTGGCGAGTGGAGGCTGGTCGCGCCTCATGAGACCGAAGCGCGCTCCGGCCGGCACGTCCGCGGCGGTCAGCACGGCGTGGACGCCCGCGATGGTCAATGCCTGGCTCGTGTCGATGCCGAGGATGCGCGCGTGCGGATGCGGGCTGCGCAGCGTCGCGCCGTGCAGCATGTCGTCGCGCCAGAGGTCGCTCGCGTAGGCGAACTCGCCCTTCACCTTCGGCACGCCGTCGGGACGAGGCGTGGATTCGCCGACGACGCCGCGCACGCGGGTGGGCGTGGATAGGGTCGACGTCACCCGGCGTACATCTCGCGCGCGGCCCGGTGGACGGCCTCGAGGATCGTGCCGTAACCGGTGCAGCGGCAGAGGTTCCCGGAGAGCGCCTCGCGGATCTCGATATCGGTCGGCTCGGGGTTGTCGCGGAGCAGCGCTACCGTGGCGACGACGAGGCCGGGCGTGCAGAAGCCGCATTGGACCGCGCCGGCCTCGACGAACGCGCGCTGCACCGGGTGCAGCTCGCCCGCGGACCCGAGCGATTCGACCGTGCGCACGTCGCGCCCGTGTGCCGCCGCGGCAAGCACCAGGCACGAGCACACCAGCGCGTCGTCGAGAAGCACCGAGCACGACCCGCACTCCCCCTGCTCGCACGCGTTCTTGCTGCCCGGGAGCGCGAGGCGCTCGCGTAGCACCGTCATGAGCGACTCGCCATCGCGCGCCTCGGTCCGACGCTCGACCCCGTTCACCACCAGGCGGAGCTCGTTCACGCGATCGCTCCGACGCGGTCCAGCGCGCGTCCGGCCATCACGGCGAGCACGTGTCTGCGGAACGCGGCGGTCCCGCGCACGTCGTCGATCGGCCGCGCGGCCGCGGCCACGAGCGCGCCGAACTCGCGGCGCGCGCCTTCGCCGGGCGCGGTCGCGCGCTCCCATCCGGCCTCGTCGAAGAGCCCCGCGGCGAACCGCTCGGCCTCGGGCGCGCGCAGGATCGTCGGCCCGCACGATCCGAGCCCGACGCCGACCCGTCGCCGTGCGCGATCGACGACCAGCGCGAGTCCGGCGACGGAGATGACCATGGCGTTCCGCGTCCCGACCTTCATAAAGGTCTGCGCCGGTCCCGCGTCGTCCCATTCCGCGCCGACGATCACCTCGCCGGGCCGCCGCACGCTGCGCTTGGGCCCGGTCATGAAGTCGCCGAAGCTGACGCGGCGTTCCGAGCGCGCCGAGCGGAGGAGGACCGTCGCGTCGAGCGCGGCGAGGACCGGCAGGAGGTCGCCCGCCGGCGAGGCAGTGCCGAGATTGCCGCCGAGCGTGCCCGCGTTGCGGATCTGCGGCGAGCCGACGGTCCGCGCTGCCTCGCAGATCGCTCGCGAGCCGTGATCCCCCTGGAGCATCGCGGTGTACGTCACGCCCGCGCCCATCCGCACCCTGCCGTTGCGCGAGGTCTCGCGCAACTCGGCGACGCGGTCGATGGCGAGGACGTCCTCCGGTCGCTTGCGGCCGAAGTTGATCTCCACCATGAGGTCCGTCCCGCCAGCGATCAGCTCCGCCTCCGGAAGATCCGCCGCGAGCGCGAGCGCGTCGTCGAGGTCTCGCGCGATCTCCACGCGCACCTGCCTACTCTAGGTCGCGCGCCGCCATCGCGACGCCGCTCGGTGCGCGAGGCCCACCGGCACGGTCGGCCTGGAAGTGACAGGCGCTCCGCACGCGCCGACGAGGGCGTCCGCATCAACGCCGACGACGAGCCGACGCTGGCCTGATGGCCCTCGGCCCCGCGCTGGCCGCGATGCCGCTAGATGTCCGCGCGCCCGATCAGCTCGGCCCGCGCCTCGTCCGCGCTCGCGCGAACCTCGGCCGCATCCCACTGCGTGGACACGCCGTCGCGCACGAGCACGCGGCCGTCGACGATCACGTCGCGCACCGCGCGCGATCCGCCGCCGAACATGATGCGCGTCGCCGGATCGCCACCCGGATCGAGAGCGAGGGAATCGAGGACCACAACGTCAGCGCGCTTGCCGGCCTCGAGCGTGCCGATCTGGGCGCCGAGTCCCATCGCGCCGGCGCCTTCGCGTGTCGCCAGCCCGAGCACGTCCTCGGCGGCCAGCGCGGCAGCGCCGTGGAGAGACCGCGCGAGCAGCGCGGCGAGCCG
>JBBPYG010000085.1:0-6131 GCA_038200085.1 Candidatus Limnocylindria bacterium
ACGCGCTTGATGTTCACGCGGCTCCAGTTACTCCTCGGCCGTCGCGGCGTGAAGCGGATCGTGTACCGCTCGTGGTCCACGCCGTGGGTGATGCCGTCGATCCATCCGAAGCAGAGCGCCTCGTCTAGCGCCTCCTGGTACGAGATGCTCTTCTTGCCGCTGCTCTTGCGATAGAAGCCGATGATGAGCTCGGGCTCGCGGTCGTGGTTCTTCTCGAGCCACCGGCGCAGCTCTGCGCTCGAGTTGAAGAATTTCATGCTCAGCTTGCGGGCGGCGTCACAGCCACGTCGGCGACGGTCGCGTCGGCGAGGCGCACAAGGTCGGCTGGCGCGATGGGGAACACCGCGTCCGTGAGCCCGGCCGCGGCCCAGACGGTGTCGAACGCGAGGAGGCGCCGATCGGCCACGACGCGTAGCGGGCTGGCGTGGCCGAAGGGAGGCACGCCGCCGATCGGATACCCGGTGGCGGACTTCGCTTCGTCGGCGGTCGCCCGGCGCACGTTGCCGGCGCCGATCGCGGCCGCGAGTCCCGCCTCGTCGACGCGGTCCGCGCCGCTGCACAGCGCGACGACGGTCTCGTCGCCGGCCTTGAAGACAAGCGACTTCACGATCTGCGCGACGTCGCAGCCGATCTCGCGCGCGGCGTCGGTCGCCGTACGCGTGGTCGCCGGAAAGCGCGTAACCGCGAGCTCGATGCGACCGGCCGCGGCGTGCGCGCGCACCCGCGCGACGTTCGGATGCTCGGCGGGCGCAGTCAGTGCACGAAGCGGGACAGCGAGCGCACCACCCTCGCGGGGATGAGCCCGATGAGCGAGCGCGCGACGCGCCGCCACGCCTGCGCGGCGCTCGCGCGGTCGGCGTCGCTCGCCCCGAGCGCGGTGTAACGCTCCTGGACGCGCGCGTCGGCGATCGTGCGCAGCGGACCGCGCGCTTCGGGCACGGCCCGGCCGAGCGTCTCCGCGTACTCGTACGTCGTCTGTGACGCGCGCGCCGCGTGGCCCGCGTAGCTCCCGAGGAGCCGCGTCTTGCCCCACGCCGCGTCGACGGTCCCTAGCCCGCGGAAGCGCCACTGGAAGCGCGCGATCCAGAACAGGAGCGCGAGGAGCAGGAGTACCGCGACGATCAGCGGCGGGCGGGGGTCGATGCCGTTCCGCGCGGCGGCGGACGTGTCGCCGAAGTCGCCCGACAGGTCGGTCGGGTCCCCGCCGCCGCGGCCGAGGCCCTCGGCGTCCTCAGGACGGACGGGGCCCGTCGGCGTGGTCGACGCGCCGCTGCCGGCCGGCAGATCCTGCTCGACGCGGGGGAAGGGAAGCTCGGAGGGCGTCGGCTCGAACTCGATCCAGCCGTACTGCGGGAAGTACGCCTCGACCCAGGCGTGCGCGTTCAGCTCGCGCACCACGTACGTGCGGGCATCGGCGTCGAACGTGCCGGTCGTGAAGCCCTCCACCATCCGTGCGGGGACCCCGACCTCGCGCAGCATCACGGCCATCGACGAGGCGAAGTACTCGCAGAAGTCCTCCTTCAGATCGAAGAGGAAGTAGTCGACCGGGTCGCGGCCCGGGGGCGGCGACTTCACGACGGTCGAGTACTTGTACGTGCTCCGCAGGTACGTCTCGATCGCCTCGGCCTTGTCGTAGGGGTTCGTCTTGTCGCCGGCGACGCGGCGAGCGAGGTCGGCGACCCGCTGCGGCAGGCTCGAGGGCAATTGCAGGTACTTCGAGCGGATGTACGCGGGATATGCGGTCGACGCCTTGCGGAGCGTCGTCTTGTCGGCCGTCGACACGTACGACGTGACCACGTAGGGGCCGCCGGCCTGCGCGCGGTCCAGCGCGCGCATCGACGTCGAGTAGTTCCGGTCCTCGCCGCTCTGGAATTGGTAGGGGATGTTCGCCTTGGTCGGCTCGTTCGCCGCGAAGAGCAGATCGGCGTGCGACACATCGACCTGGAAGGTGGCGTCCTGCTTCTCCCGGCCGAGGTAGGCGGCGGGCGTGACCTTGTCCGCCTTGTCGAGCTCGGTGGTCCGCCAGCCCGCGCCCGTGTAGAAGTCGTACGTCACGGCGCGCCAGAAGTGGCCCGCCTCGGACGTGACGGTCATCACGATGCGATCGCCGAGGTTCGGCGCCTGGCCGAGCCTGATCGAGTCCGAGAAGGAGACGCCGCGGAGGCGGCTGGGCCCGGAGACGCCCGCGAAGAAGCGCTGCCACTCCGCCTCGACCCGGTGATACGGGCCCTCGAACGTATTGAACGCGGTGTTGAGCACCTCTGCCGCGCCGACGCGCGGCGTCACGAGCGCCATGATGATGAGGACCGCGGTCCACGTGAGCGCTCCGCGGAAGAGGCGCCAGTCCATCTCGCCAGCCGGGACGATGTTCGCGCGCTCCCAGCGCTCCTGCAGCGTCACGAGGTGCAAGCGCGCGAGGAACAGCAGCGCGAACAGGGTGAACATCACGAGGTCGCCCAGCAGCGAGGTGAGCGCGAGCGACACGTTCACGATGAGGCAGAAGCCAGTGAGGACGATGACGTCCCACGCGCGGCGCTCGCGCGCGAGGGCGAACGTGCCCACGAAGGCCGAGGCCCAGGAAGTGGCACCGAGGAAGAGCACGAAGAGGGTGGGGTCGTTCGCGGCCTCGCCGGCGAGGATCTGGGTGAACCAGTTGTTCACATGGATCGCGAGCGCGACGGCGCGCCCCCGGAAGTCGCCGCCGCCCGACGCGAGGATGGTCATCAAGAAGACGGCCCCGGTGCCCACGGCCGCGCCGATCACCATCGCGCGGCGGGTGGGCTGCCGTCCGTTCCCGAGCGTCGATCCGAACAGCGCGCCGAGGAGCGCGATCCAGGCGAATTGGCCGCTCAGCTCGACCCAGTCGGCCTGCTGGAGCGAGGTCGGATAGATCACGATGAGCGGCAGGAAGAACAGGAGGCCGAGCCAGCCGCCGCGGAAGCGCAGCCGGCCCAGATCCGGCGGCGCGAAGATCGCGCGCGCGGCCGCGCTAAGCGACGGCACTGACCGCCTCCCGGAAGAGGTCCTCGATCGCGCCGTCGGCGGGCAGGTAGGTGGCGCGCACGCCGGCGATCACGAGCTCGCCTAGGACTGCCGCGCGCCGGGCGGCATCGCGCTCGTCGGTCTCCACCGGGGGGCCGACGATGACGGCCTGCGTCGCGATGCCCGCCTCGCGCAGGGTGCTTCCGGGCCGGACCCAGGCGCGGTCGAGCGACGGCGTGATGACCAGCACCGATGCGCCGCGGCGCAGCCGCGGAAGCGTCTCGATGAGCGTCTCTGCGAGCGTGCGCGTGCCGCCCGCCTGCACCTCGGCGAGGTACTGCATGAGCTTGCCGAACTGCTTCGTCCCGCGGTCGGGGTGAAGGACCTCGGCGTGGCGGCCGCTCGTCACGAGACCGACGTTGCGGTGCTCGTGCAGCGCCTTCGCCACGACCGACGCCGCGACGGTCACGGCGCGCTCCTCGGTCGAGTGGTCACCCTCGCCCCGGTGCCAGCGCCGCTCGAGGTCGAGGTAGATCCAGAGGTCCGCGGTCTTGTCCAGCTCGAACTCCTTCACCTGCAGCGTCCGGTGCCGGAGCGAGGACGGCCAGTGGATGCGGTTGACCGCGTCCCCCGGCCGATACTCGCGTATCCCCATGACCATCGAGGTCGACTGGAGCGATCGCTGGCCGGTCAGGACGTTGCCCTCGAGGAAGGATCCGGGGAGCTGCCAGAACGGCAGCGGCAGGACGCGCGGGTAGACGAGGATCAGCGAATCGGTCGGGATGCGCTGCTCCGTCGCGAAGAGCCCAAAGGGATCGCCGCTCCGAAGCACTATCGGGCCGAGGTGGAAGCGCCCGCGCCGCAGCGCCTTCACGAGCACCTTCCACTTGCGCGTGCGGCCCCCGCCGATCGACAGTACCCGCCCCGGTATCGGCTCGGGCCAGGTCGAGTCCTCGTGGATCTCGAGCCAGAGCTTGCCCAGGCGATGGTCGTTCCGCAGGTCATACGAGAGCTCGATCGTGTCTCCCAGGTGCGCGTACGCCTGCCCCAGGGTGCGCTTGACGGAGAGCCCGTCGAGGGTGAGACGCGACACGACCCACATCGCGGCCGCCACGAACAGCACCAGGTACGCGAGGTACGAGAGCAACTCGACGCCGCTCGCGGCCGCGGCGATGAACAGCGCGATCCACAGGACGCCGAACTGCCAGGCGCGCATCAGACGCGCGCGGTGGCCGCGGATACCTCGACCGGCACGCTCGCGAGGATCTCGGCGACCACGCTCGTGGCGGCGAGGTCCTTGAGGCGAGCCTGCGGCTGGAGGATGAGGCGGTGGGCGAGCGTCGGACCGGCGAGCGCCTTCACGTCGTCAGGCACGACGTAGTCGCGGCCCTTCAGCGCGGCATAGGCCTGCGCGGCCCGTGCCAGCGCGAGCGAGCCGCGCGGAGAGGCTCCGAGGTACACGTCGGGGTGGGATCGCGACGCCGACACGATCGCTACGACGTAGGTCTTGACGGCCTCCGCGATGTGGACCTCGCGCACGCGAAGCTGAGCGTCCACGAGCTCGTCGGCGGAGAGCACCTGCTCGATCGTCTCGAGCGGATGGACGACGCGCTGCGCGTCGAGGATGGCGACTTCCTCGCGCTCGGTCGGATACCCGAGCGCGAGCCGCAGGAAGAATCGGTCGAGCTGCGCCTCGGGGAGCGGGAAGGTCCCCTCGTACTCGATGGGGTTCTGCGTCGCCATGACCAGGAATGGATCGGGAAGGTGGTACGTCACCCCGTCGACGGTGACCTGACGCTCCTCCATTGCCTCGAGGAGCGCTGACTGCGTCTTGGGCGTCGCGCGGTTGATCTCGTCGGCGAGGACGATCTGGCTCATGACCGGCCCCGCGCGGAACTCGAACTTGCTCGTCTGCTGGTTGAAGATCGCGACCCCGGTGACGTCCGACGGCAGGAGGTCCGGCGTGAACTGGATCCGCCGGAACGTGCAACCGAGCGAGCGCGAGAGCGCTTTCGCGAGCACCGTCTTGCCGGTCCCCGGCACGTCCTCGAGAAGGATGTGGCCGCGGCAGAGAAGGGCGACGAGCGCGAGCTCCACCTCGTGGTGCTTGCCGAGGATCACGCGCTCCACGTTCTCGACGACCGAGGCGGCGCGCCGGCTCAGCTGCGTATCGGTCACTGCGGTCCCCCTCGTGCTGAACTGTTGTCGTGATCGATGTTAGAAGGTAGCGGTCGTGCGCACCCTTAGAACGCGCTAAGGAAGCCGGTGGTTCACTCCGGGCCATACAGCGGAGGGCATCCGCTAGTTCCCCGCCCCGAGCGCCGCCTGCAGCACGGCCCCGCCAACCGGAGCGGCGTCCAGGCCGCCGCCTGGGGCGTTCTCGATCAGCACGGCGACGGCGACCGTCGGCGCGTCGGCGGGCGCGAACCCGACGAACCAGCCGTGCGCCGCCCCGGCGGCGTTCTCGGCCGTTCCCGTCTTGCCGGCCACCTTGACCCCGCCGATCTTGGCGCCGGCTCCGAAGGCGCCCGGCGCCTCGACCGCGTCCACCATCGCCTGCGTGATCGTCCGGGCGGTGTCGGGCCGGATCACCTGGCCCTGCGGTCCCGGGTCCACGGCGCGGATCCGGCGGCCCTCGCCGTCGCGGACGTCGCTCGCGTAGTGCGGCGTCGGCATCGTGCCGCGGTCGGCGATCGCCGCCGCGACCAGCAGCATCTGCATCGGCGAAACGAGCAGCTCGCCCTGCCCGAACGAGGTGTCGGCGACGAGCGTCGGACGGTCGAGGATGCTGGAGGTCGAGATCTGCCCCGATGCGACGGTCCGCTCGGCGATGTCGAGCTTCGGGCGCACCCCGATGCCGAACCGGCTCGCGTACTCGGCGAGCTTGGGCCCGCCGACCTGCAATCCCACCTTCGCGAAGTAGATGTTCTCCGACCGCTGGTACGCGAGCGAGAGGTCGAATTCGCCGTGTGCGTGCGAAGACGACCGTACGAAGTAATCGCCCCACGAGCGGTCAGCCTGGAAGGGGTCGTCGATGCGGATGCGCGCGTTCGGATCGAGACCGTTCTCGAGACCCGCGGCGGTCGTGACGATCTTGAACACGGACCCGGGCGGATAGAGGCCCTGCGTCACGCGATCGAGCAACGGAC
>JBBPYG010000086.1:0-9049 GCA_038200085.1 Candidatus Limnocylindria bacterium
CGCGATGCCCCTCGAGCACATCCACGTCAAGGGCGCGCGGGAGCACAACCTCAAGAACATCGACGTCCGCATCCCCCGCGACCGGCTCGTGGTCATCACGGGGCTCTCGGGGTCGGGGAAGTCTTCGCTGGCCTTCGACACGATCTACGCGGAAGGACAGCGTCGCTACGTCGAGTCGCTCTCCGCGTACGCCCGGCAGTTCCTCGGGCAGATGGAGAAGCCCGACGTCGACTTCATCGAGGGCCTGTCCCCTGCGGTGTCGATCGACCAGAAGGGCACGACCCGCAACCCGCGCTCCACCGTCGGCACCGTGACGGAGATCTACGACCACCTGCGGCTGCTGTTCGCGCGGGTCGGCGTCCCGCATTGCCCCACGCACGGCGTGCCGATCGTTGCGCAGACCGTCCAGGAGATCGTCGATCGCATCGGCGACCACCCCGACGGAACGCGGCTGCTGATCCTGGCCCCGCTCGTGCGCGACCGGAAGGGCGAACACCAGCAGCTTCTCGCCACCGCGCGCCGCGGAGGCTTCGCCCGCGTCCGCGTCGACGGCGAGGTGCGCGACCTCGGCGACGACATCGTGCTCGACAAGATGCGCAAGCACAGCATCGACGCGGTCGTCGACCGCGTCGTCGTGCGCAGCGCCAGCGACGGGGACAGCGAGCGCGCGCGGCTCACGGATTCGGTCGAGACGGCCCTGCGCCTCGGCGAGGGGCTCGCGCTCGTCGCGTCCGCCGACGGCGGCAAGGATGGCGAGCGCCTCTTCTCGGAGCGCCTTGCGTGTCCCGAGGGCGACTTCTCCATCGGCGACATCGAGCCGCGGACGTTCTCATTCAACTCGCCGCATGGCGCGTGTCCCGCGTGCACCGGCCTGGGCACGAAGCTCGAGCCCGACGCGCAGCTCATCTTCGCGAACCCGGACCTCTCGCTGCGCGCCGGCGCCGTGCTGCCGTGGCAGCGGTCGGGCGGCACGGCGCAGTACCGCATGGCGGTGCTCGAGGCGCTCGCGCGCAAGCTGCGGTTTTCGCTCAACGATCCCGTCGGAAAGCTGCGGCGCAATGCGCTCGACGCGATCCTGCGCGGGACGGGCCAGCCGCTGCGCCTCTCGTACGAGAACCGCTCGGGCCAGAAGCGCAGCTACGAGGTCGAGTTCGAAGGCGTGATCCCCTGGATCGAGCGCTCGCACCGGGAGACCACGAGCGACCACATCCGCGCCGATCTCGAGCGGTACATGAGCGACCACCCCTGTCCCGTGTGCCACGGCGCGCGCCTGAAGCCGGAGTCGCTCGCGGTGACGATCGGCGACCGCCACATCATCGACGTGGCGCGCCAGAGCGTGTCGGACGCGCTCGGCTGGGTGACCCTGCTCGAGCGCGAGCGCGGCGGGCCGCTGACGTCACGTCAGCAGGCCATCTCGCGTCAAGTCCTCAAGGAGATCCGCCAGCGCCTCGGCTTCCTCGTCGACGTTGGCCTTTCGTACCTCACGCTCGACCGTGCCGCCACCACTCTGTCGGGTGGGGAGGCCCAACGCATCCGGCTGGCGACGCAGATCGGCTCGGGGCTCATGGGCGTGCTTTACATCCTCGACGAGCCGTCGATCGGCCTGCACCAGCGCGACAACGCGAGGCTCATCCGCACCCTCCTCGGTATGCGCGACATCGGCAACACCGTGATCGTCGTGGAGCACGACGAGGAGACGATCCGTACCGCGGACTGGGTCCTCGACATCGGTCCCGGCGCAGGCGAGCACGGCGGCGAGGTCGTGGCGCAGGGACCGCTCCAGGCGATCCTCGCGGAACCGCGGTCGCTCACCGGGGCGTACCTCTCCGGCCGCCGCCGCGTTCCCCTGCCGTCCCGGCGGCGTACGCCCCGCAAAGAGGCGCTGTTCGTTCGCGGCGCACGCGAGCACAACCTGAAGGGCATCGACGTGCGTATCCCGCTCGGCGTCTTCGTGAGCGTCACCGGCGTCTCGGGATCCGGCAAGAGCACGCTCGTCAACGACATCCTCTACCGGCGGCTCGCGCAGGCGCTGAGCCAGGCGAAGGAGCGGCCCGGCGCGCACGACGCGCTCGAGGGCATCTCCGCGATCGACAAGGTGATCGACATCGACCAGTCGCCGATCGGCCGCACCCCGCGCTCGAACCCCGCGACGTACACCGGCCTCTTCACGCCGATCCGCGAGATCTTCGCCGCGATCCCCGAGGCGCGGCTCCGCGGCTACACGCCAGGCAGGTTCTCCTTCAACGTCAAGGGCGGCCGCTGCGAGGCGTGCGCCGGCGACGGGATCATCAAGATCGAGATGCAGTTCCTCCCCGACGTGTACGTCCCGTGTGAGGTATGCGCCGGCAAGCGGTACAACCGCGAGGCGCTCGAGATCCACTACAAGGGCAAGACCATCGCCGACGTGCTCGAGATGACGGTCGAGGAGGCCGCGCAGTTCTTCGAGCACATCCCGGCCGTCGCGGTGAAGCTGCACACCCTGAACGACGTCGGCCTCGGCTACATCCATCTGGGTCAGCCGGCGACGACGCTCTCCGGCGGCGAGGCGCAGCGCATCAAGCTCGCGACGGAGTTGTCCCGCCGCGCGACCGGCAGGACGCTGTACATCCTCGACGAGCCGACGACTGGCCTCCACTTCGCCGACGTCGAGCGGCTGCTCGAGGTCCTCCATCGCCTTGTCGACGCGGGCAACACCGTCGTGGTCATCGAGCACAACATCGACGTCGTGAAGACGGCCGACTGGGTGGTGGACCTGGGGCCCGAGGGCGGCGGCGCCGGCGGCCTAGTCATCGCTGAGGGCACGCCCGAGCAGGTGTCGCGCGTGCGCGCATCGTTCACGGGCCGCTATCTCCGGGAGATCCTCTCGACGGGCGAGCTGCGCGGGATCGCCTGACCGCGAGCAGCTTCCCCTCGTGGCGCTCGGCCGCCGGCCCGCTGGCGGTCTTCGCGATCGTGTTCGCCCTCCGTCTCCCCTTCGGCTCGACGTACCTGTGGGCGTGGGATTCCGTGCTCTACGCGCGGGCGGTCGATCACTTCGCGGTGGACCTCGGCCAGCCGCACCCTCCGGGCTATCTCTTCTACGTGCTCGCGGCGCGACTGGCGTCGTCGTGGACGGCCGATGCCAATGCGGGCCTCGTGCTGGTCAGCGTCATCAGCGGCGGGCTCACCTGCGCCGCCGGCTACCTGATCGGCCGCCGGTACATCGGCGCGGCGGGCGGGGTGTTCGCGGCGGCGATCCTCGCGACGAACCCGCTTCTTTGGCAATACAGCGAGGTCGCGTACCCGTACGCGACCCTTGCGTTCCTCATGGGCGCGCTCGGGGCGCTGCTCTGGTGGGCGCGTCGCGGCGGTCCTGCCGCGCCGGTCGCTGTCTCGCTCGCGCTCGGGGCGGCGGCGGGGTTCAGGCAGGATGTCCTCCTCCTCGGAGGGTTGTGGCTCTATGTCGTGACGCGACACGGCTGGCGTGCCACTGCCACCGCCGCCGTGGCCGGAGCTGTCACCTGCCTGGCGTGGCTCATCCCGACGGCGGCGCAGTCGGGAGGCCTCTCGACCTACCTGGGGACGGTCCTTTCACAGTTCGTGGGCGTGAGTGGCGCCGGCGTTCTCGACCCGGGTGCCATCGGGCAGAACGCGGGGGGCACGATCGCTGGACTGCGCGCGCAGGTGGGCTGGACGTGGCCGCTGCTCGCGCTCGGGGTCTGGGTCGCCATCCGCCAACGCCGGGTCCCGCTGACGTTCGTTCTTCTGTGGATCGGCCCGCCGCTCGCCCTGTACCTGGTGGGCCATATCGGCGAGTGGGGCTACACGCTCTCCGTCGCCGTGCCCGTCGCGATAGCGACGGCCATGGGCGCGCTGCACCTGCTCGCCTCCGGCGGCAGTCTGCGTCCGCTTGCCGCCGTGGGCATGACCGCTGTTCTGGCGCTCAACGGCGCCACGTTCGTTCTCGGTTCCGGACCCTTCTCGCTCCACGAGATCGCGCGACACGACCAGATCCTCGCCGAGCAATTCGACTACGTGCGTGCCCACTTCCCACCGCGCGACACGTTCGTCGTGGCGCAGGGCAACTTTCAGCACGTCGCCCATTACATGCCCGAGTACGCCGCCGTGTACCTGCCGCAGGGCCGCGAGGTGACCGGACTGATCCCGACGGGGAGCCGGCAGCGGTGGGTCGTGCTCTTCGGCGCCGAGGGCCGCATGCCCGAGCGGTCGCGGATGGAGCGGGTCGTGCTGCCGAACGACGTGCAGTTGCGCGTGATCCGCCTGCGCTCGGGAGAGCGGCTGATCGCGCAGGACCAGGTGCTCACGCTCAGCGGAGACTGATCCGACACCCGAAGAGCGCCAGGCTGCGCATCCGGCGCCGCGCCCAGCTCGGATGATGGCTACTCTTTCCGTCGATGGCCACGGTGCCGGCATCCGCCGCCGAGCCCCTCCCCGCCGCATCGCGATTCGCGGCGCTGGGCATCCCGACCTTCCGCTGGTACTGGCTCACCGGCGCCATCTCCACGACCGGCGACGGCATGGAGAACGTCATCCGCAACTGGCTCGTACTCCAGCTGACGGGGTCGCCGTTCTGGCTCGGGATGATGGTGTTCGCGCACTGGGTGCCGTTCACGTTCTTCTCGCTGTATGGCGGCGTGCTTGCGGATCGCCATGACAACCGGCGGGTGCAGCTGGTCGCGCAGACGCTGCTCCTGCTCGCGGCCGCGGCGATCGCCGTGGTCACCCTCGCTGGTCAGGTCAGCGTGTGGTGGCTTTTCGGTCTGTTGTTGCTGCACGGGTTCGCGGGGGCGATCGGCGGCCCCGCGCAGCAGACGCTCATCCACGCGATGGTCGGACCCGACAAGCTCCTGTCCGCGGTGAGCCTGAACTCGTCGATCCGGCAGCTCTCGCAGGTCGTCGGCCCGGTGGTGGCGGCGTTCATCCTCGCGGCTTTCGGCCCCGGCTGGGGATTCCTCGTGAACGCGGTCACGTTCGTGCCGCTGCTGATCCTGCTTCTCGTGATCCGCGTGCCGCGCCTCGGTGAGCGCTCGGATCAGTCGGTCCGCGAGTCGTTCGCGGAGGGCGTCGCCTTTGTCCGGGGGCGGCCGACGCTCGGCGCCCTCATCGCGATCGAGATGCTGCCCGTGGTGTTCCTCGGTCACACGTTCAGCTCGCTCATCCCGATCTTCGTGCGAGACGTGCTCCACGGCAACGAGCTGACGTACGGGTTCCTCCTCGCCGCGAGCGGCGTCGGCGCGCTCGTGGCCGCGATGGCCATCGCGTACGCGCCGCCGATCCGCCGCAAGGGCGTGTTCATCATCGTGGCGGCGATGGTCGAGATGGTCGCGATCTTCTTCTTCGCGCTGTCGACCGACTACCGCCTGTCGCTGGCGCTGATGGTGGCCATCGGGGGCGCCACGGTGCTCGCACAGGCGCTCAACAACTCGACCATCCAGCTGTCGGTCCCCGACAGCATCCGCGGACGCGTGATGGGCGCGTACACCTTCGGCACGCAGGGGTTGCGCGTCCTGAATGGCCCGCTCCTCGGGACCGCCGCGCTCATCATCGGCACGCCGATCGCCGTCGCCGGGAGCGCCGCGATCGTTCTCGCCGGCCTCGGCGCGATCCTGGCGACCGTCCCGCTCGTCCGCATCCGCGACTGACCGTTCAAGAACGACGCTCAGCCGGATGACGCATCGCGACCAGGCGGGCGCATCGGCCATGAGCTGACGCTGGCCGCATCGCCGATGAGGTAGTCGCCCACCTCGCACGTCCGGTGGGTGCGGACGTAAAGGCCCGGACCGCGGTGGTCAGCGCGCCTGCCGGCCGGTCCGGTCCATCGGCGCGACGATGCGGTCGCGGTCGCGATGAAGCGCGCAGAAGCGCGGTCCGCTAAAGGGCGGGCGCGCGGTCCGCGGCGGCGTATGCCTCGTCCAGCACATCCATGAGATGGCGCACCGGCACGCGCATGCCGGCCGCCCGCAGGCCCGCGGTGATCTGCATCTGGCATCCGGGATTCGCGGTGACCACCATGTCCGCGCCGCTCTGCCTGATGCGCTCGGCCTTGCGGTGCGCGAGCTTCTCCGCGAGCTCGGGCTGCGTGACGTTGTATGTGCCCGCGCTGCCGCAGCACCAGTCGGCCTCGACCAGCTGGACGAGCTCGATTCCGGGGACCGCCGCAAGCAGCGCTCGCGGTTCGCTGCTGATGCGCTGGCCGTGGAGGAGGTGGCAGGGGTCGTCGTACGCGACCTTGACGCGATAGGGCCCTGGCGTCGCGCTGAGCCCGAGTCCGGCGAGATACTCGGCCGCGTCGCGCACCCTGCTTGCGAACCGCTCGGCGCGCTCGGCCCAGGCGGGATCATCCTTGAGCAGCCACCCATATTCCTTGAGGTTCGCCCCGCAGCCGGCGGCGTTCACGATGAACGCGTCGACGTCGAGCCGCTCGAGGGAGGCGATGTTGCGCCGCGCGAGCTCGCGGGCGTCGCCACGCAAACCGGCGTGCGCGTGCAGGGCGCCGCAGCACGTCTGTTCCTCCGGTACCGCCACTTCGACGCCATTGCGCGCGAGCACCCGGGCCGTCGCGGCGTTAGTGCCGGAGAACGCGGAGCGCATGACGCAGCCGGTGAACAGCGCGACCCGTCCGCGCCGCTCCCCGCGAGCCTCGAAGACCTTCGCGAGGACGGTGGACGATGGCGGCGAGTCGGGCACGAGCTCCAGCAGACCGCCGAGGCGCGCCGCGAGTGGAACGGCGTGGCCGATGCCGCGCAGCACGCGGCGCGCGCCGAGGCGGCGCGCGGCGTAGCCGAGCCACGCGAACGCGGTCAGACGTGCGGGATGGGTGAGAAGCTCGGCGAAGGCGAGACGCCGCATCGCGCGCTCCGCGGCCCGGGGCCTGCGCAGCACGGTGAGCTGCGAGCGCGCGCTTTCCATCAGCTTGCCGAACTCGACGCCGGACGGGCACGCCGTCTCGCACGCGCGGCAATCGAGGCACCTGGACATATGCAGGTCGAACGCGTCGGCGGAGGGGTCGATCCGGCCGTCCCACGCGGTCTTCATGAGCCGGATGCGGCCGCGGGGCGAATCGGCCTCGAGGCCGAGGACGGCGAAGGTCGGGCAGGTCGGCAGGCATAGGCCGCAGTGCACGCAGCGCGAGATGAGATCCCGCGAAGGCGCGTCGGCGTTCGCGTACGGCGCGAACGCGATTGGGGCCGGCTCAGCCAATGGGGGAGCGTCCGGGTTCCAGGATCCCGTTCGGGTCGAACGCCTCCTTGATGCGCCGCATCAGCGCCACGCCCGGGGGCGGAGTGGGCCACGCTCGCAGGCGCGAACGAAGGGCAGGCTCACGGCGCTCGACCTGCGCACTGCCGCCGACGATCCCCGCGGCGGCGAGGAGCGCATCGGCGGCCGCGATGACGCCTGACTCGTCCCCTCGCGCGTGGACGCGCACGATGCCGCTGCCCGCGTCCGCGACGACGCGCGACACAGCCTCGCTGCGCGCCGCTCTCTCGGCATACGCGCCGGTCGCCGCGAGTGGGAGCGCGGCGCGCACGACCGCTCCATGCCTCGCCCACGACGCCATGTCCCGGAGCGGCGCGAGCACAGTGCCCGGATCGTCGGATCGGTCGACGACCCCGCCGACCTCCTCGGCGCGCCGTGCCACCTCGAGCATCGCGCGCTCGACGACCGCCCTCTCGCCCGCGGCCGCGACGAGGAGGCGCCACGCACCGCCATACCCATCGACCACCAGCGCCGTGGGACGGAGCGACGTCCGCAGGAGCGCGTCGGCGACGTGGAACGCGTCGGCCGCGCGTGCGGTACGGACCTCCGCGATCGCGGCGGCGCGAGGCAGAGGCAGTACCTTCAACGTCGCCTCGACGATGACCCCGAGCGTTCCGAGCGAACCGGTGAACAACTTGTTCAGGTCGTAGCCGGCGACGTTCTTCACGACCCGTCCGCCCGCCCGCGCCAGCGTGCCGTCGGCGAGCGCGACGGTCGTGCCGATCAGCAGATCGCGCACCCCGCCATAGCGCAGACGGCCGAAACCGTTGCTGTTCGCCGCGATGATGCCGCCGACCGTCGCGCGGTCGGGGCGCGGCGGGTCGAGCGGCAGGAACTGGCCCGCTGAGGCCAGCACGCGCTGCACCGTGGAAAGCGCCGTGCCGCCAAGTACGGTCACTGTGAGGTCCGCGGGGACGTGATCCACGATGCCCGCGAGCAGCCGCGTCGAGAGGACGGCGTCCGTCGCGACGCCGTCGCCGAGGTACGCCTTCGTGCCGGCGCCCTCGATCCGCAGCGTCCTCCGGGCGCCGGCCGCGGCCGCCAGCGCCCGCGCGCAATCGCCGGCGTCGGCTGGGGCGATCACCTCCGTCACGCGTCGAGCTTTCGTGCGCCGAACGCGAACTCGCGGCAGCGCGACGGCGTGGGGAACAGCTTCCCGGGGTTCGCGAGGCCCGCCGGGTCGAACGCGCGCTTCACGCGAAACATGGCCGCGAGGTCGGCCGCAGAGAACTGGATCGGCATGTAGCAGTTCTTCTCCATGCCGACGCCGTGCTCGCCCGTGATCGAGCCGCCGGCCGCGACGCACGCCGAGAGGATCTCGAACCCGGCGGCCTTCACGCGCTCGAGCTCCTCCTCGCCGCCGCTGCCGCTGAAGAGGATGAGCGGGTGCAGGTTGCCGTCTCCTGCGTGGAACACATTCGCGACGCGCAGGTTGTGCCGCTCGCCGACGGCGGTGATGTGTCGCAGGATCTCGGGCAGCTTCGTCCGCGGGATGACGCCGTCCTGCACGTAGTACTCGGGCGAGAGCCTTCCCATGGCCGCGAAGGCGCCTTTCCGTCCGGCCCATAGCCGGTCGCGCTCGAGCGCGGTCGCGGCGACGCGGATGAGGAACGCGCCCTGCTCCCGGCACAGCGTCTCGATGCGCTGGCGCGCGTCGTCGAGGCCATCGGTGACGCCGTCGACCTCGAGAAGCAGGATGCCGCCCGCGTCGAGCGGGTAGCCCGCCCCGACCGAAGCCTCCACCGCCTGCGTGGCGAGCGCGTCCATCATCTCCATCGCGCTCGGCACCACG
>JBBPYG010000087.1:0-9025 GCA_038200085.1 Candidatus Limnocylindria bacterium
GGGACCGGCCGCACTTCCTACGCCTCGGGGTACGACAGCGCGACCTGGAGCACCTCGGCCGGCCGGGCGAGCAGGGCGAACGCCGACGCGGCGTCATCGACGGAGACGCGCGCACGGGGGAGGCCTCCCAGGACGACGGCGCCGCGCCGCGCGAGGTCGATGCCGAACGCCCGCAGGCGCTCGATCGTCCAATCTGGCGGTGGGTTGCCGATCTGTCCCGAGCGGATCTCGACGCCGTTGTGGTGGAACTCGTTGCCAAGGAAAAGACCGGCGGCCTCGCCCTGGTAGAAGCCGACTGCCACAACGAGCCCCCGCCGCCGGACCGTCCGGACGGCTTCGTTCAGCACCACGCTGCTCCCCGTGCATTCGAAGGCGACCGGGATCCCGTCGGCGCCGTGATCGCGCTTCAAACGCACCGCGACATCCGCCCGCGTCGCGTCGAGCGGCACGAGGCCGAGACCTTCGGCGATCGCGAGCCGCGACGCGATCCGGTCGACCGCATACACGATCGACGCGCCCGTGGCGCGCGCGACCTGCGCGACGATGAGGCCGACCGGCCCGCAGCCGAAGACGACGGTCGGCAGGCCGGCGTGGCGGTCCTCGGCGTGGGCGACCGCGTTCACGCAGATGGGAAGCATGTGCGCGAGATCGACGCCGTCGTCGAGGTCGAGTTCGGGTGGCAGCGTCTGCGCGCGCGCGAGCGCGGCGGGAAGCGCGGTGAGCTCGGTGTGCCGCCACTTGCCGAAGATGCGGCTGCCCGCTGACACCTCGGGGACGGTGCTCTCGACGACCGTCCCCGCCGCCCGGTAGCCGAACACGATCGAGCCGCTGGCCGCGGCCTCACCCGCCCGGAAGAGCCGCAGCTCGGGGTCCCAGCGCTGCCGCAGGTGGGGGTTCGTCGGCTGCGCGCCGAGGTAGGTCATCTCGGTGCCGGGGCTGATCGCCGACACGGCGGTGCGCACGCGCACCATTCCAGGCGTGAGCGCCGCCACCGGATAGCGGTGGCACTCGACCTCCCCGCGTGGAGTGATCCGGACCGTCCGCCCGCCGATCTCCCCGCGCTCAGCGAGTTCCTCCGCCGTGATCACGCTCGTCCCGCCGGCTCGACGCATGGCGACACGACCGGCCGCGCGATGCGCGACGAACGGCGCTCGCTGTCCGCCGCACCCGGCGGCGTCCCGGCGCCCGCCTGCCCGACGACCGTCAGGCGCCGCCGTCCATGGCGGCGTGGAGGTAGGACACGGACCGCGGAAGCACGACGTCCGCGTCTCCCGAGAGCCGCGCGCATTCGAGCGAGGCGTAGCCCGAGTAACGCAGGCGCGCGAGCGCGGCAAAGATCGGCGCGAAATCAAGATGGCCCATGCCGGGCTCCAGTCGCTGGGAGTCGGCGAGGTGTATGTAGCCGAGCCATTCGCCGGCCGATGTGAGCGCGTCGCCCATGTCCGCCTCCTCGATGTTCATGTGGAACGCGTCGCCCATCACGCGCACGGCCGGACTTGCGACACGCTCGCGAAGCCGCAGCGCGTCCGCGATCGTCATGCAGACGTCGTTCTGGTACCGGTTGAGCGGCTCGATGTACAGGAGCGCCCCGGTGCGCTCCGCGCGTGTGCCGAGCTCACGCAACCCGTCGACGAAAAGCCCTTCGTCTTCCTCCCGCGTCCGGCCCGTGGCGATCCCGGGCAGATGCCGCGTGCGGCCCCAGATCGGCACGACGACGCAGCCGGTCCCGAGCTCGCCGGCGAGATCGACGAGCCGCTCGAGGTCCGCGCGCGCGAGGGAGGCCTGCTCCGGGTCGGGATCGATGAGCCACCCGCGGTACCCGCCGCAGATCGCCGACACCGGTATGCGCTCGCGGATCGCCTCCCGCGCCTCGTCGAACGCCGGTCTCTCGGACAGCTCTATCGCGTCGAAACCGTAGCGTCGCGCGTCGTCGAAGCGCCCGCGCAGCGTGTTGCCGGGGACCAGGCGGTCCTGGACCGACAGCCGAAGGCGCGGGGACGCCGCGCTCGGGCGCCCCGGACCTACGGTCATCCGACGGTGACCCACGCCGCGCGGCTCGCGCTCTCCAACGCCGCTGCGACGAAGCGCAGGTGGCGCAGGCCGTCATCGAACGTCGGCAGCGGCGCCGCGGGCGAGCGACCGTCGCCGCTGATCGCCGCGTACGCGGCGGCGAGCAGATTCCGCCGGCTCTCGTTGGGCCCGGCGGGAAGAGCGGCCAGTTGGCGCGCGGCCGGGGAAACAAGGTCCCCTTCGCGCGTAATACGCGTCAGACCCTCGGCGCGCGTCCCGACCCACAGCTCATCGGGGCGCTCCTTGCGCCACGTCGCGGACGCAGCCGACCCGTCGAGCGACAGCTCCATGTCGCCGCGGTGCCCGCCCGCCGCCTGCGAGACCACGAACGTCCCCGGGATCCCGCCCTGCAGGCGCAGCAACATGCCCGCGTGGTCCTCGGTCGGGCGGCGGTGCAGGTGCCCGACCTGGGCCGCGACGGCCTCGAGCTTCCGGCCCGCGGTCATCTCGGCGAGGTCGATCCAGTGCGTACCGATGTCCGCGATCACCCGCGACGCTCCCCCGCGCACGGGATCGAGCCGCCAGTCAACGTCGGCTTCGAGCAGTAGCCAATCCTGCAGGTACGAGCCTCGCACCGCATGCACGGCGCCGAGCTCGCCCGCGGCCACACGCGCCGCCAGCTCCACGACGAGCGGGTGGAAGCGGTAGTTGTGACACAGCACGGCCATCCGCCCCGAGTCGCTCGCCAGCCGCGCGAGCGTCTCCGCCTCGGGGACGTCGAGCGCGAGCGGCTTCTCGCAGACGACGTGCTTCCCCGCCTTCAGTGCGGCGGCGACCAGCGGCGCGTGGAGGTCGTTGGCCGCGCACACGTGCACCACGTCGACGCCGGCATCCGCGAGCGCCGCTGGATCCGCCGCGGCTCCCCTCCCGCTGACCGGGCCCGCCACCCGGACGCCGATGTCGCGCAGCGCCTCGGCGTGGCGCAGCCCCGCCCCTCCCGTGCCGACCACGAGCGCACGGATCGATCCGAACAACGCGCGCAATTGTGCCGATGCCAGCCCCGGCACGCCGACCTACGATCGGGCGCGATGGCCGAGGTCGTTCCCTTCCACGGGCTGCGCTTTGACGATTCGAAGGCGGGGCCGCTCGGCGACCTCGTCTCGCCGCCGTACGACGTCATCTCCGACGAGCTTCGCGACCAGCTGTACGAGCGGAGCCCATACAACGTCGTACGCGTCGAGTACGGCCGCGACGAACCGGGGCACGCTGATCGTTACGCGAAGGCGAGGGAGACGCTCGACGGCTGGATCCGCGACGGTGTGTTGCGCCACGACAACACGCCGGCGTTTTACCTGCACGACCACTACTTCGAGCACGCCGGCAAGCGGATGCGGCGACGCGGGTTCCTCGCGGCCCTGCGCCTGTACCACGAGGGGCGCGGCATCGTGCGGCCGCACGAGCTGACGTTCCCGAAGGCGAAGGCCGACCGTCTCAGCCTTCTGCGCACGACGCGCGTGAACACGAGTCCGGTGTTCGGGCTGTTCGCGGACGAGCGCGGCGAGGTCGCGAGATCGCTCGAGGCCTGGATGAGCCGGGGGCCGGCGCCCATGGTGGGTGAAGCGCGCCTCGGGAGCGAGCGGCACCTCGTGTGGCGCCTCGACGACAAGATGCTGACGCGAAAGCTCGCGGGTCTTCTCAAGGACGCGCGGGTGTACATCGCCGACGGTCATCACCGCTACGAGACCGCTCTCACCTATCTCGATGACGAGCGGAAGGCGGGCCACATCGAGATCGAACAGGACAGCCCGAACTACGTCCTCGCGTACCTCTGTCCGCTTGACGACCCGGGCCTGCTGATCCTCGCGACGCACCGCGTCGTGCGCGGCGGCGACGCCGTCCTCGACGAGCTCGTCGAGCGCGCGTTCGACGCCGCTCCGATCGACGCGGGAGCGCTGGGCGACACACAGCCGGGCATCGTCCTCGTGCGCGAAGGCACCTTCACGGAGCTGCGCCCGCGCGCTGACACCGACCTGTCGGCGCTCCAAGAGTCGTGGCGCACGCTTCCGGTCGCGCAGGCAGAGCACCTGCTGCTCGAGCCGGCGCGCGCGGCGGGGGCGACGGTCGAGTACGACCACGACGCCGAACGCGCAGCTGCCGCGGCGACGCACGGCACGAGCGCGATCCTGCTGCGTGCCGTCGACGCGGCCACGCTCCGGCGCGTCGCTGACGCTTGGCAGCGCCTCCCGCAGAAGTCGACATACTTCCACCCGAAGGCGCCCGCGGGTCTCGTGTTGCGCCCACTCGGGGACTGAACCGCTAGGCCCTCGCGAGGCTCCGCCGGCCGAGATCGGCGATCCCACTGACGAGCGAGAAGAGCACGGCGATGACGAGCGCACTCGCGGTCAGCGCCGCGGGGTCGCGCGCGGCGATCGCCTGTAGCGCGATGTAGCCGATGCCGTTCCAGACGAACAGGTACTCGACGATCGGCAGGCTCGCCACGGAGATGCGCAGCCCGCTGCCGAGCGCTTCGAGGACCACGGGCGTGACGTGCGGCAGGACATGCACGCGGAGGATCCAGCTGCCGAGCAGGCCCTTCGCATTCGCCGTCGTGACGAAGTCGGCGTCGAGCACTTCGCTCATGCGCGCGGCCGTCAGCTGCGCCGTGACCGCTACGGCCGGCACCGCGATGGACAGGAGCGGAAGGACGATGTGCTCGTCATAGCCGAAGCCGAAGACGGGCAGCAGCCGGTGGCCCGTGGCTCCCGTCGACGCGATGACGCTCAGCTGCAGGAAGTACGCGACGAAGAACGATGGGACCGCGGCGGCGAGGCCGGTAACGCCGATCAGCGACCCGCTCGCGAGCGCGCGGCGGCGCAGCACCGCCGCCGCGGTCCCGATGGCCAGGCCGACGGTGAGGGCCAGCAGCGCTGCTCCCGCCAGGAGGACCGCGCTCCGCACCGCGGCGTCGGCGACGATGTTCGGCAGCGGCGCGTCGTAGACCTCGCTGAGCGGCCGTTCGCACGGATTCTCCGCGGCCACGATCGTGCCGGGGAAACGGCTCGGCGGTGCCGCGCAACCGAATGCGGCTCCCTGCTGGATGGAGAACGCCGGGTACCGAGCCATCGCGATCGGCGCGATGGCGACCACCGCGGCCCACACCACGATCGCGACGAGCGGCACGCGGCCAAGCCGCAGCAGGACCTTCACGGATGCAGCTCCGGCGCGCCCAAGACCCAGCGGCCGATCGCCTGACCGATCACCGCGGCCGCGTCAGCCCGCACGTCGCCGACCGCGCCGTCGCCGCGAATGACGACCGAGCGCGTCGTCGGAAAGGCGGCGATGCCGGGCCACTGCACGAGGTCGATCGGCGAGGCCACGCGAGTGATGCGGTAGCGCGCCCCGGCGAGCTCGGCGTAACGGTCGATGACGGGGACGAGGTCGCCGTACGCGGTCTGGAACTGGAGCTTGCCACCGAGCATCGACTGGACGACGAGCACGAGGTCGATCGGCGCGCCTGCCATCAGCTGACGCACCGCCCTCGCGTCGGCGGTGACATCGGCGGACGGGTCGAAGGCGACGAGCGTGACCGCTGGCCCGGGGTGCGAACCGACGGCTCGCGCGGCGGCGGCGATCGCGTCGGCCGCGGCGCGCGAGCGGTCGTCGGGGTCCGGCGCTACGGCCCAGACCACGATCCGCGGCGTGCCGGGCGGCGCTGGCGTGTTCGCGGCGAGCGTCCGCGAGGTCGAACGGACGAGCGCGATCGGCAGCTCGATGTGCGCGGTCACGGGGAGCGGGCGCGCGAGCGAGATCCGCGTGCTCGCATCGCTCGCGCGCACGCCGCCCGAGGTCTCGCTCAGCCTTGCGTAGATCTCGGTCGCGGTCGGCCTACTGCCCTCGAGGAACCGGTCCGCCGCGGCGACGTCGAGGGCGAAGACCGGCGGTCGGGAGGCGTTCTCCAGCGGCGCCACCTCGGCGAGGCGCAGGTACGGGTTCACGCGACCGCCCACCCTCGTCACCGTGGGGTAGGTCTTTCGCAGCGGGTCGACGTAGAGCACCGCCGCAGCGCCGCGCTTCAGCGCGTTCGCGACCGTCGACTGAAAGTCAGGACCCTGCGTAGCGCGCGGCCCCGTGAGGACGCTCTGCAGGCGCAGGATCAGCACCGCTTTGCCGCGGACATCGACGGCCGCGTAATCGTCTGCCCAGTCCTTCACGGCCCGGCCGAGGTCGGGCGGCGAGAAGGCGCCGACCTGCAGTTCCGCGATGTCAGAAGGCGCGATGCCCCACCCCGCGAAGACCACCGGGACATCGAGCATCCCGCCGCCTGCGGCGTCGTAGAGCACGGGCTGGTAATCGCCTGCGGCGCCGAGCCCTTCGCGCAGCCGGGTCCCGGCGCGCGCCCCGCGGATCTCCAGCTGAGAAGGGGCGACCTGCCTCAGACGCGTCGTCGTGCCCTCGATGGCGTAGCTGGCGCCGAGCGGCTGGAGCCCGGCCGCGGCGAAGGCCTGCTCGAGGTCGGCGTCCGCCGACACGGAATCCCGCGCGGCGCGCGACCAGTCGCTCGCGGCCGCGTAGCGCGGCGGCACCAGGAACGATCCAGCGACGAGCGCCGCGACGCCCACCGCGACGAGCGCCGTGCGCGGAGAGGCGAGGTCGTCGAGAAGGTTCCGGCGCCTGAACTGCCTGGCGATCCCGATGCCGAGCGCTCCGAACGCGACCGCGGTGACCGCGAACGCGAGGCCCGGCACGAGGAACACCCAACGCGTCGTGTAGAGGTTCTCGATGCCACGGGCGTTCGCGAGGAGCCCGCCCCACTCGGGTATCTCCGACAGACGGACGACGAGGAAGCCGCCCTGGCGCACGACCCGCAGCGACTCGGTCAGGTTTAGGAAGCGCGTCGGACCGACGAAGATCGAGAGCACCCCGAGCTCCGCGAGAGCCACGAGCGCGGCGGCGATGTGCTGGCTCGACTGGAGCGCCACGATCGGGACCAGGTGCGGCAGGTGGTGCCTCGCGAACAGCGCGCCGCGCCCGACGCCGAGAGTCAGAGCGCCATCGGTGAACGGCGCCCCGCCCAGCCGCTCCAGTTCGGCGCGGAATACGCGGTACGGGCCTGCCCAGCCGGTGACCAGAAGCGCGCCGATGAACCCCGCCGGATGCGGGTCGCTCGCGAACAGCGCCAGGATCGCGAGCACGGCGACCAACGTCGCCGGGATCGCGCTCGCCACCTCCGCGAGCGCGTCGAGCGCGTATCGCGGTTTCGCCCACCAGCTGGCCACGAGGGATAGCGCGAGCCCCGCGGCGACACGCGCGATGCCGGCGACGACCACGATCGCGAGCGTCGTCCGCGCGCCGATGAGGATCAGGCTCAGAAGGTCCCGCCCCGCGGTGTCCGAGCCCAGCGGGAACAGCCCGCCGGGGGCGAACGGACGGGGCTCGCCGGCAGGACCTTCGAGCAGGCTGAAGATGTCCTCGTGCGGCGCCAGTCGATCCCCGTATAGAGCCGCGACCAGAAGCGCGAGGACGCCCACCAGGCCGATCGCGAGCCACGGATCGGCGCGACGCATCCGGCTCACCGTAACCCGCTGTTGCACCTCTGATTCCCCGGAGCGGGTCTCGCCAGACACAGGAAGCTGCCTCGCCTTGAGCCTCGTCCTTCGAAGCATCGAGTCCGGTCTTCGCCTCAAGCCGCTCAAGCCTGGCTGGGCGCACATGACCCCCATCCGGGGGTAACAGCGTCGTATCAGCGACCGAGCGACCGTAATCTCGTCCGCTGGCAGGGCGATTGCATGGAAGCCCGTCAGCAAGGGAAGGCGTCAGGGAACGCAAGCCGACGCCGCGCGGGATGGGGAAAATCAAGATGAGGAAGCTCGACACCAGCGACACGACGAGGCTTGGACGGAGCGGACGGGCGACCCGGATCACTCTCGCGCTCCTGGTGGCCGGAATCGCGCTTGGCGGCGCGACCGAGGTATCCACGACCGCAGCTGCCACAGCCATCGCACCAGCCCCGGCCACGTCCGCCTCAGCGAGCGGGCAGGACAGCATGGCCCAGCCCTTCGGCAACGAGGCGACCGCGCCTACCTCCACCGCCGACGGTTCGCCGGCGCAGACGGCGGCCGTCACGGCGACCAGCACGGAAACAGCGGTTTCGACCGAGCAGGCCGCGGGATCGACCGCCGACCAGGCCGCCCCGGTGGCGGCGCCCGCCATCGTCCCGGCGCCGCCGGTGGCGATCGTGCCCGCGCCTCCGGTCGTGGAAGCCGCACCGGCTCCCTTCACCTGCGCGGTGGCCTTCTGCTATCCGCGCGTCGGTATCGCCGGCGGTATCGCTCCTTACTCCGATTGCACCGGGCACACGGACATCGGGACGCAGATCGTGCAGCTCAACTGCGCGACCCCGACCTACCTGATGGGCCACGCGTACACGCAGTTCGGCCGCATCGTGAACTGGCAGGCCGGTGACGAGGTCTGGGTCTACGGCACCCGCTACACCGTGTACGGAGCCGTCATCACGCACTGCGGCGCATGGCCGCCTCCCGCCGGTGTGCTTCGGATGCAGACGAGCCTTTCGAGCGGCTGCGGAGACGTCATGGTGGTGCTCGCGCACTGAGCCCGCGAACGGACCAGGATGTCAGCGCTCAGGTCCTGTTGGCAGCGAACGAACGAAGACCGCGCGGTCAGCTCGACCGCGCGGTCTCTTTGATCGCGGGAAGGATCAGCGGTTCGTCGCCAGGGACCTCCGCGACCGAACGACGGCCGCGCCGAGAGCGATGAGAAGCGTCGCGAACAGCCCCGCCAGCGGGGACGTCGCGGCGGTGCTCGTGGAGGGCAGGCCGAACAGCGTCGTCGCCAGCGCCCGCGTATTCGTGTCCGACGCGGGCGTGTTCGGGACGACGAGGGTGTCCACAGCCGAAGAGCCTGGGACAGCGGCCAGAACCGGCACCACGGGTGAGTTCGTCGCGGTCACGACCGGCGCGCCTGGTGTCGGGAGCGCGCGTGCAGCGGTCGCTGCCAC
>JBBPYG010000088.1:0-16112 GCA_038200085.1 Candidatus Limnocylindria bacterium
GAGATCGGCTCGCCCGACCGCGTGAACTCGTACGTCGAGAAGATGGAGGGGCAGAAGCATCCCCGCTACCCAGGGTTCGGCCATCGCGTGTACAAGACCGTCGACCCGCGCTCGAAGCATCTTCGGAAGTTCACCTCGGACCTGGCTGCGGACGCGAAGGGCCCGAAGTATTTCGAGATACAGGAGAAGCTCGTCGAAGCGGTGAACGGGCGCCGGCACCTGCCGGTGAACGTCGACTATTACGCGGCTACCACGTACACGTACCTCGGTCTGCCCGCGGACCTCGGCACATCGCTCTTCGCGATCGGGCGCATCGCTGGCTGGTGCGCGCACATCATGGAACAGCACGCCGACAACCGGCTGATCCGTCCCGAGTCCGAGTACACCGGTCCATCCGGAAAGCGTTGGGTCCCGCTGGCGGAGCGCTAGCGCCCGACAGCGCCCGGCCCGAGCAGAGCACCCTCGTGTTGGACCGCATCTTTCACGCACGCCAGTTGCCAGACCGGGCTGACCGCTAGCGGCTACGCCCGGCCGGGATCGCCCTCGGTCGGCGCGATGAGGAAGATCCACACGTCCCAGACGATGTGGCTGATCACGAGCGCGCTCATGGGCGCGCCGAGCGCCGCGAGCGCGCTCCAGTAGAGTCCCGCCGTGGCGGCGGCCCCCATCAGCGCGAGATTGCCGGTCACAACGTGAGCGCCGCCGTACGCGGCGGTCGCGACCGCTGCCGCCGGGAGGGGCCCGGCCTGCGCCGCCAGTGTGCGCTGCAATAACCCGCGCCAGAACAACTCTTCCGCCGGCGCGATGACCGCGGCCAGGCGGAGCGCGATCTCGGGACGGGGACGCAGCGCGCGGAGCGCGTAGATGTCGCTGATCTCGGTCTCGCCGCGCGGCAGGATCCGTCGGGCCGCGCGGTCGCCCACGTGGAACACACCGTACAAGCCGGCGGCGATCGCGAGCCCGAGGCCCGCCTCGCGGACGCTCGACCGCGGACGCCGTAATGAAGGTTCGCCAGCGAGCGCGATCGAACCGAGCACGGCCCCCGTCAGCGTCATGCGCTGCCAGAAGCGCGCGCGCGGTCCCCGGAACGTGAACGCGAAGGCCATGTACGCCGCGACGAGTCCCGCCGCCGCCAAGCGCGGCGAGGTGCTCCGGCCCGAGGTCGTGACGAATGCCACGGGGCCGGCGGAATCCCCGGGCGACGCGCCTCGGCCCTGCGTGGGGCGGGCGGGCGTCAACGGGCCACCGCTGACAGAACGAGGCCGATCACCAGGAGCAGCCCGAAGACCGCGTGCAGCTGCGCCGTCTCGAGGTCGATCATCGCGATCGCGCGCTGCTGGCCGCTCGCGCCCAGCTCAGACGCACGGACCGCGCGCACGAGCAGCGGGAGCGAAAGGATCGCGAGCAGCGTCGGCAACGGCAACGCGCCGAATGACACCGCGATGGCGAGCGCCATGTACGCGGCGACGACGAGGCCGACGTACCAGATATGCGCGGCGCGGCGGCCGAACCGCACGGAGAAGGTGACCGCGCCCGCGCGCGCGTCCTCGCTGATGTCGCGCCACTCGTTGCCCTGGAGGATCGCCGTGACGAGCAACCCCACCGGCACGGCGAGGATCAGCGTCCGCGGGTCGAAGAAGCCAGCGACGACGAAGTGCGCGCCGACGACCATCAGCACGCCCATGAAGAGGAACACCAGCGGCAGCCCGAGCGCGCGGTACTTGTACTCGAACGGCGGGGCCGTGTACGCGTAGCCGCCAGCCACCCCGAGGATGCCGAGGAGCGCGACGGGCCAGCCGCGGACCGAGATCAGGATGACGCCGAGCACGGCGGCCAGCGCGAACGCTGAGAACGCGACGATGAACGCGTCGCGTTCCGAGATGCGGCCCGCGACGAGCGCGTGGCTCGCGCGCGGCGAGGTGATCGAGTCGACCCCCTTGCGCACGTCGTAGATCTCGTTGATCACGTTGGTCCCGACGTGGATCGCGACCCCTCCGAAGAGCGCGGCGAGGAAGAGCGGCCACGAGAACGCGCCGTCGATCGCGGCGAGCGCGCCCCCAGCGGCTACGGGCACGACCGACGCCGTGAAGCTGAAGGGGCGCGCGATCTCGTAGACGCCGCGGGCACGGCGCGCGAGGCCGCGCGCGCTGCCGACGCGCTGCTCGTCAAGCGCCGCGCGGACGCGCGCGGGCGCGGTCTCCGCGGCGCGGCCGTACGCGACGGCGGCGCGGAGGATGCCGTCGACCTGCGTGGCGTCCTGGACGATCGGCTGGAGAAGCGGGACGTCCATGCCGGCGGCGCGGTACTCGTCGACGCGATCCGCCACCTCGTCGCTGGTCCCGCACAGCAGGAACGCGTCGAGCAGCTCGTCGGGGATGAGCTGCGCCGCTCCGTGAAAGTCCTCCGCCCGCCACGCCGCGGCGATCCGATCGCGCAGCTCCGACTCGAAGCCGGCCCGCCTCAGGGTGACGTCGGAGAGGATGCTCATCATGTAGATCACGAAGGGCTCGCGCTTCGCGCGGTTCAGGGCCTCGCGCCGGGTGACGTCGACCAGCGACAGCAGGTAGCCGGATGTCTCGACCGCGCCCTCGGCGCGTCCCGCCTTCGCCTCGGCGGAGCGAAGGACGCGCAGCAGCTTGCGCAGCCCGTTCAGCGACTCGGCGGGGCGCGCGAGGTAGCCGTCGGCCTTCTCGCCCGCGAGCCCCATCATCGGCGAGCGATAGCCCGCGACGAAGATGGGCACACGGTGGACGGGGGCGAACATCGGTTGGAGCGGCGGCAGCCCGGGCGCCCCGGCGGGGAGCCGCTGACCGGACCATAGCGCGCGCACGGTGTCGATCGCGGAGCCCACGCGCTGCACCGCCTCGCCAGGGTCGTACGGGATCCCCATCTGGCCCAGGCGAAATGGCAGCGCGCTCCCGAGGGCGAGCCTGATGCGGCCCGGCGCGATCTCGTCGAGCGCGCTGACGGTCATCGCGATCAGGACCGGGTGGCGCGTGTACGGGTTCAGCGCCCCGAGGCCCACGCCGATATCCGCGAGCTCCGCCGCCACCGCGGTCGCGTACGTGACCGCGTCGCGCTCGAAATACGAGTCGTGGAACCACACCGACTCGATGCCGAGCTCGCGCGCGCGCTCGGCCCAGGCGACGGTCTCCGAGACGGATCCTCGCGAGGCGAGACCGAGACCGATCCGCCGCGCGAGCCCAGGTGTTACCAATGCGGCACCTCAAAGGCTATACTGAAGAGCAGCGACGTTTCCCCTCCGTTCCAAGCCGGGTGCGGCCGCACATAGCGCCCCGGACCGGCCAGTCGCCATAGAGCCACCCAGAACGCGGCCAGGCATTCATACCTAAGGAGCACCGACCCAGGTGGAGAACCCAGAACCGACTCCCGCATCCCCGACCGACACCCCCGCCGTGACCAGCGTCACCCCCCAGGAGAACGAGCCACCGCGGCAGCGCGCCAACGGCAGAGACTTCGATCGCCGCGGCCCGCGCCGCGAGCCAGGCGCGCAATCAGCACAACCCGCGCAGGTCGCTCAGGCCGCCCCGGGCGATGCCCCACGCGAGCAGCCGCCTCGCGTGGACACTCCGGCGCGCAAGTACTACACGATCACCGAGCTCAGCGAGATGAAGGGCAAGCAGCTGATGGAGGCGGCGCGCGAGTTCGGCGTCACCGACCTCACCGGCGTCACGGACAAGCAGGAGGTCATGCTGCGCGTCCTCCAGGCGCAGACCGAGGCCCAGGGGAACATCTTCGCCCAGGGCATCCTCGAGATCGTTGAGGACGGCTTCGGATTTCTCCGCCGGCGAAGTCTCCTTCCATCGGCCGAGGACGTGTACGTGTCCTCCAGCCAAGTGCGGCGCATCGGACTGCGAACGGGCGACTTCGTGACGGGCCAGACGCGTCCGCCGAAGGACAGCGAGAAGTACTTCAGCCTCCTGCGCGTCGAAGCGGTGAACGGTGTCGATCCCGAGCTTGCGCGCCGGCGCCCCCACTTCGAGAACCTCGTGCCGGTCTTCCCCGACGAGATGTTCGACCTCGAGATCGAGAACGCGAACCTGAGCCAGCGCCTGATCAACCTCATCAACCCGCTCGGCAAGGGGCAGCGCGCTCTGATCGTGTCCCCACCGAAGGCCGGCAAGACGACGTTGCTGAAGGACATCGCCAACGGGATCATCGGCAACCACCCCGACGCGCACGTCATGGTCGTGCTCGTGGGCGAGCGTCCCGAAGAGGTGACCGACTTCCGCCGCTCCGTGAAGGCCGAGGTCTTCGCCTCCACGTTCGACGAACCGACCGAGAACCACACGCGCGTCGCCGAGCTCGCGCTCGAGCGGGCAAAGCGCCTCGTCGAGACCGGCCGCGACGTGGCGATCGTGCTCGACTCGATCACCCGGCTCGCGCGCGCGTACAACCTCGCGGTCCCGCCGTCGGGCCGCACGCTCTCCGGCGGCATGGACCCCGTCGCGCTGTATCCGCCGAAGCGCTTCTTCGGAGCGGCGCGGAACGTCGAGGGTCCGGGGTCGCTGTCGATCTTCGCGACCTGCCTCGTCGACACCGGTAGCCGCATGGACGACGTCATCTACGAGGAGTTCAAGGGCACCGGCAACTCAGAGATGATCCTCGACCGGAAGCTCCAGGAGCGCCGCACCTTCCCCGCGATCAACATCCCATCCTCGAGCACGCGCCGCGAGGAGCTGCTCCTCGCCCCCGAGGTGATGCGGCAGGTGATCCTCCTGCGGAAGATGCTCTCCGCCGTCGGTCAGATCGAGGGCACCGAGCTTCTGCTCCAGCGGCTCACGAAGACCAAGACGAACAAGGAGTTCCTCGCATCTATCGCCAAGGCGATGGAGGTCGAAAAGTAGCGGCGTAGCAGCACGCCACCCGCGCCCGCAAGGCCGGGCCGAAGACATTCCCGAGTACGACTCGGGAGGAGCGACCATGGTCCGCCCCGCGCTCACCGGCCTCGCGACGGCGTATTTCCGGCTGTTCGTCCTGGACGCGCTCGGCCGCGGCCCCGCGCGGCCGGCCTCGCTTCTCGCCAGCGCATCTGCCGACCGCCTGCCGATCGCGAACGGCGCCTTCGGACGCGCGCTCCAGTCGCTTATCGAAGGCGGGCACGTCGCGCCGGCGGACGGCGGAGCCGTCGCGCTGACGCCGGCGGGCGCGATGGAGCGCCTGGCGGAGCGCCAGCGCTGGAGCGCCGTGCTCGGGAGCGCCGCACGGCTGCTGGCGGAGCCCTGCCCGATCGGGGCCGCGGAGCAGGCGGAACGCTCGGTTCGCGCCGGCGAGCCCGCAAAACGCTCGGTTGGCGCCGGCGAGCCCGCGGAACGTGCGCTTCGCATCGCCGAGGGGGTCGAACGGCCCAGCGTCGCGCACGCCGCTGCCTCGCCGGTGATGCCGGTCGCGGAGGCATATCTGGACCGCGTGCTCGTCGCCACGGTGCGCGAACGGATGGCGGCGGCGCGGGATGGCGGCGCCGGTTTCGCGCTCGCCCTCGGCGAGCTCGACGTTTCCCACCCCGCGGAGGCGGCCCGTCGCGCGCTCGTCCACCGCGTCGTGCGGGCCATGCTCGGGGGCGCGACGACGCTGGTAAGAGCCGACGCGACGGCGTACCGCTACGGCGATCAGGGCATTGCCGTCCTCGTCGATTCAGGCGGACAGGTGGACGCCGGCAAGGCGATCGCCGCGGTCATGGGTCAGCGGCTGGACGAGCTCCTGAGGTCGACCAGCGCCTCCGTGCGCGCCTTCAGCGGCGCCAGGTGGCGGGTCCGGACCGGCTGCGCCGCCTGGTCCGAGGGAGTGCCGACCACGCTCGCGCTCCTTCGCCTGGCACAGGAGTCCCTGGCAGCGGACGAGGAGCGGAGCGTGGCCTGAGCCGGGGCGCGGTCGCTAGGCGACCGCTCTGCGGCTGTTGAACATCCGCCAGACCAGCAGCGCGATGATGGCGCCGATGATCGAGCCGATGATCCCGGTGGTGTTCAGCTCGAACGAGCCGCCGAAGAACAGGGCGGCCAGGGTGCCGCCGACGAAGGAGCCGATGATGCCGAGCACCAGGGTGCCCAGCCAGCCCATCGGGTCCGGTCCCGGCACCAGCGCTCGTGCGATGAAGCCCGCGATCAGGCCGATGATCAAGAATCCAATGATTCCCATGTCTACTTTCCTCCTTTCGCCAGTTGCCCCGGAACTTCATGCATCCGGCATGCCTCCGTGGCTCCCACGACCGTCCAGCCGCCGCACATAGCCTGGACCGGCCGCTTGGCCGACTAGCATGCCGCAAATCCGCACTTCTGCGAAGACCTGACGCGAACGGAGAGCGTTTGACCTTGCACAGCGGCCCCGGGTCGCGGCGCTGCGCCTCCTAAACTCCGCGAGCATGCCGATCAGCGCCTCGGCCGCGAAGGCGGCGACGTCGAGCCTCTCCGTCGAGGAGGCGCTGGAGCGGATCCTCGCGCGAATCTGGCCGCTCCGGGCCCACGAGCTGCCCCTCGCCCCGGATCTGCTGGGCCAGACGCTCGCGGACGATGTCGCGGCCGAGCGGGACGTGCCCCCCTTCCGGAACTCCGCGATGGACGGCTACGCGGTGCGCGCGAGCGACGTCGATCACGCGCCCGTCCGGCTTCGCGTGGTCGGATCGATCCCCGCGGGCGGGGTCCCGGACCGCGCGGTCGCGCCGGGCGAGGCCGTCCGCATCATGACGGGCGCGCCGATGCCCGACGGCGCGGACACCGTGGTGCGGGTCGAGGACACCGATGACGGCGCGGATACCGTGACCGTGACCGCGGCGACTCCCCGGGGGCTGTCGGTGCGCGAGGTGGGCGAGGATCTGCGAGCGGGCGAGACCGTGTTCCGCGGCGGTACGGTCCTTCGGGCGGCCGAGATCGGAGTGCTGGCCGCGATGGGCAAGGCCCAGGTGCGCGTGATCGGGCGCCCTCGGGTCGCGATCCTGTCGACGGGTGACGAGATCGTCGAGCTCGACTCGCCGCTCGGTCCAGGTCAGGTACGCGACGCCAACCGCTACTCGATCGGAGCGGCGGTCGCCGCCGCCGGCTGCGAGCCCTGGCCCCTCGGCATCGTGCGCGACACCGCGGACGCGCTGCGCGCCGCGCTCCGGGAAGCTTCCGACGCCGACTGCGTCGTCACCAGCGGCGGCGTTTCGGTCGGCGATCACGACCACGTCAAGCCCGTGGTCGAGGAGCTCGGGAGCATGGATTTCTGGTCCATCGCGATCCGCCCGGGGCGTCCGCTCGCGTTCGGCGAGCTGCGCGCCGGCGACAGAATGACGCCGATCTTCGGCCTACCGGGAAACCCGGTGTCGGCGCTACTGACGTTCGAGCTGTTCGTCCGGCCCGCGCTGCTGCGCTTGGCCGGTCGCACGCGGCTGCAACGGCCGCGCACCGAAGCCATCCTGCGCGACGCGATCGAGAAGCCGCCGCATCTGCGGTTCTTCGCGCGGGGCATCTACGACGGCTCGGCGGAGGTGCGCACCACCGGGCCGCAGGGCTCGGGGATCCTGCGCTCTATGGCCCTCGCCAACTGCCTCATCGACATTCCGCAGGGCCTCGCGCGCGTCGGTCCGGGCGAGCGGGTGAGCCTCATCCTCACCGAGCTGCCGGAGGATCACTGATAGTTCGCTCGCCGTGAAGCCGCGGGCCAGGACGCTCAGCCACGTGGACGAACGCGGCCAGGCGCGGATGGTGGACGTCGGGGCGAAGGCGGAGTCCGAGCGCCGGGCGGTCGCGCGAGGTCTGCTGCGGCTGTCGCCGGAGACGCTCGCACTCGTGCGCGGCGGGCGGACGAAGAAGGGCGACGTGCTATCGGTGGCGCGCGTCGCGGGGATCATGGGCGCGAAGCGCACGAGCGACCTCATCCCGCTGTGCCATCCCGTCGCGCTAACGCATGCGTCCGTCGAGCTCGATCTCGTCGCGGAGGGCATCGCGATCGAGGCGACCGCTGCGACCACGGGCCAGACCGGCGTGGAGATGGAGGCGCTCACCGCGGTGGCCGTCGCGGGCCTGACGCTGTACGACATGCTCAAGGCGGTGGAGCGCGGGGCGCGCCTCACCGACGTCCGCCTCGCGAGCAAGTCGGGCGGCGCGTCCGGGAGCTACGAAGCGGAGTGAGCGCCTCCGGGAACCGCGAAGCGCGTTGAGCGCGTCGAGGAGCTACGAAGCGCAGTGAGCGCGACGGTGGGAGCGGTCCGCGCCGGGATCATCACGGTGAGCACGAAGGGGCACGCCGGGCTGCGCGTCGACGACAGCGGCCCCGCGATGCGCGAAGCGCTCCTCGCCGCCGGTGCGCTTGTCGTCTCTGCCGAGCTCGTGCCCGACGACATCGAGCGAATAACGGAGGCGATCGGCAGCGCGGTGCGGGGCGGAGCGAACGTCGTGCTGACCTCGGGAGGTACAGGTCTGTCCCCGAACGACGTCACACCCGAAGCGACGCGCCGAGTGATCGAACGGGAGGCTCCGGGTATCGCCGAAGCGCTGCGGCTGCGGTCGCTGGAGAAGACCCCGCACGGGATGCTCTCGCGCGGCATCGCCGGCACGCTCGCTGGCGCTCTCGTGGTCAATCTCCCGGGATCGCCTCGCGCGGTGCGCGAATCGCTGGACGTGCTGCTGCCGGTGCTGCCGCACGCCGTGGAACTGCTGGCGGGCGAGAGCGGCGAAGCGGGGCACGCGGCCGGCCGCGGGGGCTGAGGTGCCGCCGACGGAGGTCTATCTCGAGACCGCCGCCAAGCGCGCCTTCGCGTCAGCCGGCGAGTGGCCGGGGTGGTGCCGGAGCGGCAGCGAGCAAGCGGCGGCGCTCGACGCACTGATCGCGTACGCGCCCCGCTACAAGTCGGCCATCGGCCGAGCCGGTCGCGGGCTCGCCCTGCCGAAGACGCGGACGGACCTGCACATCGTCGAGCATCTCGACGGCAACAGCACCACCGATTTCGGCGCGCCTGGCGCGATCGCGCGCGCCGAAGCGCGCGACATCGATGCGCGCGGCGTCGCACGGCTGGCCGCGGTCATGACCGCGTGCTGGAAGCGGTTCGACGAGCTGGCCGATGCGGCCGAGGGCGGGTCGCTCAGAAAGGGACCGCGCGGGGGCGGACGCGACCGCGAGAAGATCCGGAGGCACGTCGCCGAAGCCGAAGGGTCATACCTCTCGGCGCTCGGCGGCAAGGCCCCGCGTGGCGGCGCGGATGTGGGCACCCAGCTGGCCGCGACCCACGAGGCGTTCCTCGCAGCCCTGTCCAGCCGCGCGAAGGGAGAACTCCCGTCACGCGGCCCGCGTGGCGGCGAACGCTGGCCCGCGCGGTACGCCGCCCGCCGGGCGGCGTGGCACGTGCTCGACCACGCGTGGGAGCTCGAGGACCGGACCGAGTAGCGCTACCGGCGGTCGATGCCGAGCACGTCCCGCATGCGTATGTACCCGAACACCGCGTCGCGATCGAGCACGCCGATCAGCGTGCCGCCACGCACGACGGCCAGCACCGGCGATTCGCCGAATCTCTCGACCGCGGTGAGAAGGCGGTCCTCCGGCGTGACGGTGGACAGGTCGTCCGTGGGCCGCATCACCCTGTCTACAGGGGTCGATCCCCACTGCTCCTGTTCGACCTTGCGCAGGTCCGCGGCGCTGACGAGCCCGAGGAAGCGCGTGCCGAAGATGACCGGTGCCGCGCGAAGGTTCTGGGGGAGGAGGTGGTCGCGGACCAGCGCCGCGAGCGACGTACCGCTGGGCACGGCGGTGAACTGGGTGGACATCAACTGCGCCACCGTGGCCCCGCCGACCGCGCCGGCGATCCGATCCTGCTGCAGCGCGGAGCTAGCCGCGTTGAACAGGAAGTAGCCGATGAACGCGTACCAGATGCCGAAGGTGTTGTGGAAACGGACCAGGACGACCAGCCCGAAGAGCGCGAGGAGCCCCGCGACGATCTGGCCGCCGCGTCCGGCGACGCGCGTCGCGACAGAACGGTCCTTGCGCACCGCCCACACGGCCGAACGCAGGACGCGGCCCCCATCGAGCGGGAACCCGGGCACCATGTTGAAGAGCGCGAGCGCGATATTCACCCACCCGAGGTAATCGGCGACGGCCTGCACGGGCTGGAGGACTGGAGCCTCCGCGACCGTCGCGATCAGCACTCCCAGGCCGCCGATGCACAGGCTCGTGAACGGGCCGGCCGCGGCCATGAAGAACTCTGCCTTCGCGCTCGGCGGCTCCTTCGTGAGGTTGGCCACACCGCCCAGCAGGAAGAGCGTGATCGACGACACGGACATCTTGAAGCGCCTCGCGACCAGCGCGTGCGCGAGCTCGTGCGCCAGCACCGAGCAGAAGAACAGCAGGGCGGCGATCGCCGCGACGATCAGCGTCTTCTGATCCGACCAGAACGGATAGCGCTCGGGGAGGATCTGGTCCGAGAGCGTCAGCAGCACCAGGCCGAAGATGACGAGCCAGGAAAGGTGAATGCGGATGTCGATGCCGAAGATGCGCGCGACGAGGAGCGAGCCGGCCATGCCCGTCAGCATATTTGGCCGCGCGCCGCGGCCGCGGAGCGGCGAATGATGACATGCCCGTTCGCTTCCGGTACAGTTGATGTGAAATAGAACGGAGTACCAACTGATAGCCGCAGCACCCGTGCTCGTTGGCGTTGCTCGTTTCGGTGAACTCACCGTCCAACCCGACATCGCGAGAGCGATCAGCGACCTCGGCTTCATGGCCCCGACGCCCGTGCAGCAGAAGGCGATCCCGATCCTCCAGCGCGGCCGGGACCTGCTGGCCCAGGCACAGACCGGGACAGGAAAGACCGCCGCGTTCGCGATCCCGATCCTCGAGCGGGTGCGGTCCGACGCCAAGCTTCCCCAGGCGCTGGTGGTCGTCCCGACGCGCGAGCTGGCGGTACAGGTCACGCGCGAATTCGCGGCGCTCGGCAGGTACCGGCACGCGCACGAGATCGCCGTCTACGGCGGCGTCGGCTACGGCCAGCAGGAACGCGCGCTCAAACGCGGTGCTGCCGTTGTGGTCGGGACCCCCGGACGCCTGCTCGACCACATCGAGCGAGGCACGCTCGACCTATCCGGCCTCGAGGTCGTCATCCTCGACGAGGCCGACAGGCTCCTCGACATGGGATTCGCCCCCGAGGTCCGCCGGCTGCTGCGCCACTGCCCGGCGAAGCGGCAGACCGCGCTCTTCAGCGCGACGCTCGCTGGCGCGGTGAAGGATCTGGCGCACAGTTTCACCCGCGACCCGGCGCAGGTGGTCATCCACCCCGAGCAGCAGAACCTCGAGGCGATCGAGCAGATCTACATCGAGGTCCTCGAGGAGGACAAGGTCAAGGCGCTCGAGGAGCTGCTGAAGAGGTACGAGATCGAGCAGGTGCTGATCTTCCGCCACACCAAGCGCGGCGTGGACCGGCTGCTCGAGACCCTGCAGCGGCGTGGCCACCGGGCCGCGGCCATCCACGGCGACATGCACCAGCGGGAGCGCGAACGCACCCTCGACGCGTTCCGCGAGGGGAAGATCCCCCTCCTGATCGCGACGAACGTGGCGGCGCGGGGCCTGCACATCGAGGACATCAGCCACGTGATCAACTACGACCTGCCTGAGGATGCCGACACGTTCACCCACCGCGTCGGCCGGACGGGCCGGGTCGGCAAGAGCGGCGTCGCGGTGACGTTCGTCGGCGAATGGGACTTCGACCAATTCGACACGCTGCGGAAACAGGCCAGGGTGCCGTTCCGCCGCGAGGTGCTCGACCTCTACACGCCCTAGAGCATCCGGCGCGCCACGCGCTCCCACAGTTGCGCCATCAGGTCGAGCGACTCGACGTCCACGCGCTCGTCGTTCCCGTGGAACATCGACACGAATTCGTTGAAGGGGATGCGCTCGCTGTACAGGCCGTAGCCGTACGCGACGACTCCCTTGCGGCGGAAGAAGCGCGCGTCCGTCGCGCCGACCAGCAGGAGCGGCACCGTCGTCGCGCCCGGCACGAGTTCGCGCGTCACGCCTGTGATGGTGTCCCATAGCGGGCTGTCCAGCAGCGACGCGGTGGCCGGGTTGTCGCCTTCGTCGACGATCTCCACTGCATCGTGCAGATCGCCGAGCGCGTCCGCAAGCATCCTGCGCACTTCGTCCCGTTCGTGGCCCGGCAACGTGCGGACGTCGACAGTGATCTCGACGTTGTCGGGGATCACGTTGGCCTTGGCTCCGCCGTGCATCACGGTCGGCGTGAACGTCGTCCGCGTGCCGGCGTGGACCATGCGCGCGAGCCCGAGCGGCAGATCCGGCAACGCGGCGTCGAGCGCGGATGCCTCGGTCGCGAGCGCGGGTGGTAGCCCGAGCGCCGTGACCGAGCGTCGCCAAAGCTCGTGCAGCTCCACCGGCGGCCTGTACGACCCGATCCTGGCGACTGCCTCCGCCGCCTTGGTGAGCGCATTGTCAGTGCGATACGGCATGGACCCGTGTCCCGGGCGCCCGCGCACCCGCAGCTGAAGCCAATGCGAGCCCTTCTCGCCGCTGCTCACCGGAAGCAGCGGGCCGGCGGCCCCGGGGACCGGCAGGCGCGCTCCGCCGAATTCGGTCAGCAGGAAGTCGGTGCGCACGTCATCCCACGCGTTCTCGGTGAGCCACGCCGCGCCGTACGTACCGAGCGCCTCCTCATCCGCCATCGCGGAGTACACGAGCGTGCCGCGAGGCCGGAACCCGTCCCGAAGAAGCGCGCGGACCGACACCGCCATGGAGGCGGTGACCGCGAGCATGTCGATCGCTCCGCGTCCCCACACCTGACCGTCCACGAGCTCCCCACCGAAGGGGTCGCGCTGCCACCCCGCGGGATTCACGGGTACGACGTCGATGTGTCCCATCAGGTGCAGGCTCGCCGCGTGGGGATCGGAGCCCTCGATGCGCAGCACGAGGCTGCCGCGACCCGGATGTGGCTCGTAGCGCTTCACCTCGACGCCGGGGTGCTGCAGGTAGCTCGCGAGCGTCTCGGCGCTGCGCGTCTCGTGCCCAGAGTCCGGTGTGCCGTCGTTGACGCAGGCGTTGCGGATGAGCTGCTGGATGAGCTCGGTCGTCTCTCCGCCGGCGTTCATGCGGGCAGCGCCGCCAGCTCCTCACGCACGACACGCGCGGCTTGCACCACGACCCTGCACTTCGCGATCGATTCCTCGACGGTGCGGGTCTTGAGGCCGCAGTCCGGATGCGGCAGCAGGCGCTCGGCGGGGACGTGGCGCAGCCCCTGACGGATGCCCTCGGCGGCTTCGTCCACCGACTCGAGCTCGTGCCGGTGCACGTCGACGATGCCGATCGCGAGCTCCTTGCTGAAGGGATCCTTGTCGAACAGATCCAGGTACTTGTACTCGTAGTTCGCCATCGCGAGATCGAGCTGGTCCACGGGTAGCTCGAGGATGCCCGGGTAGATGGCGGCGAAGTCCCCGTAGCAGATGTGCGAGATCGTCTTCGCGGTGAGGTTCGCGGTGACGATACCCATCGCCTCGATCGCGATGTCGAGTTCCTCCGGACGCGCGTGGATCGCCGGCTCGTCGATCTGGATGTAGCGGGCGCCGGCCGCCTCGAGATCCTCGGCCTCCTGGCGGACCACCTCGGCCAGCGCGAGCGCGGCCTCGCGACGGGTCGGGTACGCCTCGTTGTACGACCAGTCGAGCATCGTGTAAGGGCCGGTCAACATGCCCTTCACCGGCCGGTCCGTGAGCGATTGCGCGTACCTGAACCACTCCACCGTCATCGGCTTCGGCCGCGAGAGCTTTCCCGAGATGACCGGCTTGTGGTAGTAGCGGTTCCCATACGAGCGGACGAGTCCGCCCTGCGTATAGCCATCGAGAAGCTCCGCGAAGTAAGCGACCATGTCCCCGCGGTACATCTCGCCGTCCACGAGGATGTCGAGGCCGATGTCCTCTTGGGCGCGGATCCATTCCTCGGTCGCTTTGCGCTCGAGTTCAAGGACCTCGCCGGCCGAGATCTTTCCGCGCGCCTGCTGGTTGCGCGCCTTCTGCAGGTATTCGGGCTTGGCGAACGAGCCCACAGTGGTCGTAAGCAATAGGTCCGTCATGCGGCCGCCTTTCCTGAACGTGCGATGTTGACGAGCGCGTATAGCTTGTCCGTCGCGACCTTGTGGGGTAGATACTCGAGGCCCGTCGTGGGCGCCAGCCAGAGGCGTTCAGCCGGGACCAGGAGCAGCGCCTCATCGACGAGCTTCCCCACCTCTGCCTCGCGTTCGAGCCGGGTGTTGCGCGCGTCGATCACGCCGAGGACGACCGTCTGCTTGAACGCGTCCAGACGCTTCAGCGCGGTGGTCTCGCGGCTTCGCACGTCGAGGCCGATCTGGGCCACGGGGAACGAGGCGAGCGACTCGAGGATCCGGTCGGCCGCGAAGAAGTACGTCTGCACCGCGAGCGGGACGCCAGCGGCGGCGAGCCGGCCGTATGCCTCCCGGGCCAGCTCGATGTGCTGGGGCTGCGCGACCAGCGCAGGATCCTCGACGTCCACGAGGGTCGCCCCGGCGGCACCCAGCCCACGGATCTCCGCGGCGATCGCATCGGCGATGGCGAGCGTGCGGTCCTCGAGCGTTCGGTAGTGGCGATCCACGGCGAGCGTCGCGAATGTGAGCGGGCCGCACACGGCCGCCTTGAGCTCCGCGCGGGCGATGCCGCGCGCTGTGGTGAAGTCGCGCACGAGCGTCGACCCGTCTGTCGTGACCTGGTCCTCGATGACTGGTTGCCGGAAGTAGGTGTTGTTGTCGTAGAAGCGCTCCAGCGCGCCCCGCGACACGCCGCCCCACGCCCGCGCGAAGGGCGCGCAGATGTCGTCCCAACGGACCTGGCCATCGTTGATGACGTCGACGCCCACCGCCTCGATCTCTCCGATGACCCGGCGCGTCGTCGAATCGAAGACCGCGTCCAGACCGCCCGTGTCCAGTTCCTTGCGGTCGTGACGGTGGAGCGCGCGCCGCAGCTCTTGCCCCCCGGGCTGGTCGGAGATCTTCGGAAAGGCGCCGATGACCGTTGTCCTCATACCGCGACCCTCACGAACACACGACCTCTCATACGGGATGGTCGCCCACGCGGGTCGACCCCGTCTCATCTTTCCCTGCTGCCAGGGACGGAGTTGGCACCGTGGCGGGTCTCCGCCGGTCGCCGAGGCGTCGTCGGGCCGTATCCCTCAGCCTCTCTCGATGAATGGGTGCGGTAGGCGAAATGCTAGCACCTACACTTCGCCGGTCCCATGAAGGAACGGTCGATCGAGCAGACGCTGCGCGCCTTCAGCGAGGATCTCGCGTCGGAGCGTCCGGTGCCCGGCGGAGGAAGCGCGGCAGCGTACGCCGGAGCGCTGGGCGCGGCGCTCGCGGCGATGATCGGGCGCATCCGGGCGAAGAAAGATGCAGACGTCGCCGCGCGGTACGTTGCGGACGCCGACGAACTGCGGGCGATGCTTCTGCGTCTTGTCGACGACGATGCGTCGGCGTTCGGCGAAGTTGCCGACGCCATGAAGCTTCCGCGTGCGACGGACCGCGAGAAGCAGGAGCGCCGGGAAAGGATGCAGGCAGCGCTGGTCGGCGCCGCTCGCGTGCCGCTGGAGACCGCGCACGCCAGCCGACGGGTGCTCGAGGCGTGCGAGCGTGGCATGGCGATCGCGACGGATGCGACCGTCAGCGACCTCGGCGTTGCGGCCGTCTTGGCTTACGCCGCACTCGAGGGGGCGGCTCTGAACGTGAGGATCAATCTTGCGTCGATCAAGGATCCCCAGGCCGTGGCTGCGCTAACGGCGCAGCTCGAGCGGGCGCTCGAAGGAGCGGCCCGACAACGCGACAGCATCCTCGAGTCCGTGAACGCGAGGATCGCCCCCTGACGGCGCGGCTGCTGCATGGCAGGCCGCTAGCCGAAACGATCAACGCGACGTCAAAGGCACGGGCGTCCGCCCTCGAACTCCGAGGCCTATCGCCTCGGCTCGCCGTGGTGTCGGTGGGTGCCGATCCGGCCGGCAATGCGTATGCCCAGCGGCTCGCGAGGGCAGGCCGGGAACTCCGCATCGACGTTCGGCACACGGCGCTGTCGCGGGACACCGCGGAGGCGCAGCTCGTGACGGTGCTCGAAGGGCTCGCAGCGGAA